>CAZXJX010000141.1:0-1552 GCA_964641235.1 uncultured Planctomycetia bacterium | reverse complement strand
GTTTTTTTAAGTCGAAAAACCACGTTATAAAGTTGGTATACCTTTTTTGCGCCAAGAGCCCCTTCTTAAATTTCTCTTTTTCTTCTTTATATTTATTTTCGTCTATCGGAATCAGCGCGCTTAGCTTCAGTATGGCATATCCATTGTAGACTTTTATGGGTTCGTTATAAATTTCCCCCTCTTTTAGGGAAAAGGCGGCGTCTATAAATTCCTTCGCCACACCTAATCCCTGAATATAGGTATTCCGCGTAAAGGCATCCGTTTCCTTAGAGCTCAACGACAAATCCTTTATTATATCCTCAAATTTCTCTTTCTTTTCGACCCCGGCTTTTATCGTCGAGAGAGATTCTTTTGCTTTCGCTCTTGCTTCTTCTTCCGCTTTCTGCGTCTTCAAGGTTTTTTCTACCTTTTCTTTTACCTCTGCAAATTCAGCCGGCCGTGCCTGCTTTTTATCTTTGACCCTTAGTATGTAGACGCCGCTTTTTGTCTCAATAGGGTTGCTTATCTCTCCGGGTTTTAAAGAGAGTGCAACGTTGGCGAAATTAAGCGCCCATCCGATCTCCGTGATTTTGTCTTCCCTGCCGAAGAATCCCGTCTCTTTAATTTGCAGTGAATATTTTTTGGCGATTTCCTCAAAATCCTTTTTATCGGAGACCTCATCGTATATCCCCCGCATCTCTTTGTTAGCCTTGTTCTTCGTCTCTTCAGTTTCGTCGGAGAAAACCTTCCCGAAATATTCCACATTTACTTGTTCCGGGATAGAAAAAGCTTGCTTGTTCTTTTCGAAATATACCTTGAGCTCATCCTCGGTACAGCTTACGGCTGAAATGTAGTCTTCGGTTTTGAATAAAAGGTAGGAACATTTTACCTTCTCATTTGCCATTTTATATTCGCTTAGAACTTCCTCGTCGGTAAGGGCTACATTTTCATTCTGTTTTTCTATCATCTTCTTGATGGTTAGTTCTTCGCGGATTTGCTCTTCGAAATCCCGCGGGGTTAGCCCGAAGGTATACCGTAAAATGCGTTCGTAAGTTTTACGGTCTAACTTACCGTCCTTGCCCTTAAATACGTCGATATCCTTTATGAAATTTACCACTTCATTATCGGAGGTCCTGATCTTTTCCCGTCTTGCCTCATATAATAATATCAGCCTGTCCCATGCTTCTTCATCCAAGTTTAGATTTTGTGCCACCTTTGGGAATTCATCGCCGTATGCGAAGATGGCCTTTGTCCTACCTGCCTCCCAGGCTTTTCGATATTCATTGATGGGAATTTTCTTCCCGAACATCATTCCTGCGTAGGTAACTCTTTGGCCCGTCAGGATTGCGTCGGCCGCAAGCCAAACGACAAAAGCTATTATTAATATATACATAAATATCTTCGCGTTACTTCGCATCGTTTTAAGCATAAGCCACTCCTTAAATTTTAGGGCATTATAACCGATGAGCCCGGAATTTTCAAGGCCTTTCCATTTGTTGCCGCAGAGCGTATAATAAACTTTGAAATTTAAGTCTCGCTTGGCCTTTTTTATTACTCGCTTAAGGTATAAATA
>CAZXJX010000140.1:1279-1579 GCA_964641235.1 uncultured Planctomycetia bacterium | reverse complement strand
CGTTTCCTCACACGCATTAAATTTTCATAAATCATCGGAAGGAATTAAAAATAGTCGCTGAATATCTCGTTCGCTTTATTTAATAACTTGCCTATCGGGCTGTTGCCGAAAATATTCCGCCTGACCCTTCTTCCGGAACTCATCTTAGTCCAAAATTTCACGAGCCCCAGACAGGTGAGATATTCAGGATTATTGATGACTGTGATGTCGCCTGAAAACCCCTTCGCCAAGCCCATCCTGACCGGCATATTCAAAGATAACTCCATCATTTCTAAAAAGCCGCCTAAACGAGATCTGTCT
>CAZXJX010000140.1:1035-1269 GCA_964641235.1 uncultured Planctomycetia bacterium | reverse complement strand
GGCAAATATCGACGCCTTCGATATCGAACGCTGCGTCTTTCCGATCCTCAGAATAATTTTTTCTTCCTCTATCGCGGCGGCTTTATCTAAATTGGCGTTTCGCCTAATTATATCCTCCGCATATTCGTAAGGTATGTTACAATTAACGGCAACCGATTCGATAAAATCGCCGCTGCCCGTAGTTAATACCTCGATAGATTTTATTTCTCCCCCGTTATAGACGACGATCTGCGT
>CAZXJX010000140.1:0-1025 GCA_964641235.1 uncultured Planctomycetia bacterium | reverse complement strand
GCGTCGTCGGATAGGAAATATAAACTAAAACAACCCCTAAATCCTTCTCCAGGTCTTCCAATACCGCTTTTCCGGCGGCGAGTCCGGATAAGATGATATCTTCCGCCTCGAATCCGGCTATGTTTATCGCCCTGTTGATATTTTGGATATTCGTGATGAGCCCGGCGACGATTTGCATATCGACTTCAAGCCTGGTACCGTACATACCGGCAGGGTCTTTTATGCCTTCCTGCCCGTCCAAAATGAATCCGCGAATGGTGGAATGAATTATTTGTCTATCGAACGGAAGCGCAATCGTTGTTGCCGCCTGGATTACGCGTTCTATATCCCGTTTTGTAATCTCGTTCTCTTTATCGGCAATGGTTATGCTTCCTTTCGTACTATAACTTCGTATATTCGGCCCGTCGTAATTTACGATTAACGAGACAACTTTTATGTGCGCCATCGCTTCGGCCTTCTCTACCGCCTGTGCGATTGAAGAAGCAACCTCGCTCAAATCTGAAACAGCGCCCTTCTTTACTCCTTTAGCCTGGGAGGAACCGGACCCCAATACGCGGATTGCGCCGTTATCATCTATCGAACAGACGCCGCAAGTAATACGGCCGGTGCTTATATTTAATCCCGTTAGGATTTTTCTCTTTCTCATCTCTTCGCCTGTTTGTTGCCGATAACAACGTCCGTAAATCTTAAATCGACGTAATCTACGTTTTGCTTATCTATTTTTGGGTCGTTTAAAATTCTGGTTAATAATTCTAACTTTTTATCGAATTCGCCCTCGCCTAAAATTACGTTTATGCCGTTCGTCTTAAAAGTAGTGTTCTCGGGATATGAGACATCTATGCTCTCGACCGCCGAACCCTTGAATTCTTTTGTTTGGGTGACTAACGCCAGCAGGTTTAGTGCCTTAAGGAGCCTCTTGGATTTGACTTTTTTGCCTATGCTTGGGTTAAAGGGTTGCGATTCTAACCCCATTATAAGAGGCAGCGATTCGAGTTCCTCACCTAAAACTTGCGGTAATACCACGC
>CAZXJX010000139.1:0-1594 GCA_964641235.1 uncultured Planctomycetia bacterium | reverse complement strand
GGGTTGTCCTAACCCCTTGATTTTTAAGGAGTTTTGTAAGGTAAAGGGCAGTTGTTTCGCCTTCGGTGTCGGAGTCAGTCGCTATTATAATCTCCTTTGTCTTCTCCGCTTTGATGCGCCGAAGCAAGTCCTTAATCTTAAGCTCCTCCGGGCCTATGCCCTCCAAAGGCGAAATTGCGCCAAGTAAAACATGATAAAGGCCTCTATATGTGCCGGTCCTTTCTATTGCCAAGATATCATTCGGTTCCTCGACTACCAGAATAGTCGCTTTATCCCTCCCGGGGTCCTTGCAAATATGGCAGATATCGCTTTCGCTTAAATTATAACAGGCCTTGCAGAAAGTAATCGTCTCTTTTAATTTCACGATTGCTTCGGAAAGCGCCTTTACATTCTCTTTCGGCGATTTCAGAATATGAAGCGCCAACCTCTCGGCGGATTTTTGTCCGATGCCGGGAAGTTTGGTAAGTTCCGAAATTAATTTTTCCATAGATTTCGTATAACCGGGCATATGGATGGACCTTTTAGGTGGGTTCCTTCTTCTTTAAATTTCCGCCGAAAATATTAAGCGCGGATTTTATCACTTCGTGCGTCTCTTCTTTATGTTCATCGTGGCCTAAATTCTCAACCGTAACTTTTTTCTCCAGAGAATCAACGATTTTAAATTCAACTCGGATCTCCTGGTTCAAAATCTCTTCCAATGCCTTTGCAATAATTTTCCTGTTGTCGTTTGCCTCTAATGCTTCTTTATTGAATCTATTTTCTCTAGTAAACGCAATTGCGAGGGTTTTATTCTCCAGTTGTAATGGTTGTGCCGCCTGCAAAAATAATGCAACCGACATTTTTTTCGCTGCGATAACGCGAATCAGGTTAGGCCATATTTCATAAATCCTCTCCATTGAAACATCGACCGGGTCTTTTACTTCTACATCGACTTTACTTTCTTCTTCTTGCTGGCTTAAATTCTTCTCGGGTTCCCTTTTCTCGATTTTTAAGTTAGTCGTCCCCTCGATTTTTTTCTCCAAATCGGTAAGGCGCTCTAAAATCGACGAAAGCGACGAAATATCCTCTCTTCGGGTAAGCCGAATCGCAGCCAATTCAAGCGGTATTCTCTGCGACGTTGCCCTGCGCACGGCGTCCTGCGCATTCGTTAAAATGGTTAAGATATAAAGTAAGCTCTCGATACTAAACGACTTCGCCTGAGCGCAAATCCGCTCAATCATATCCTTCGGCAAATCTATAAGCGAGAAAATGTCCTCGCCTACCTTCGCAACCAATAAATTTCTGAAATGCCCGACGAGGGAGTTTAAGAACTGCGAGATGTCCTTGCCGGTGCTTATAAGATTTTCGACTAATTTTAAAATTCCAAGCGTATCTTTATTTATTATCTTATCGGCGAATTCAAATAGAATTCCCTGGCCGACCATCCCCAAAATCGATGAGGTGTTTTCCAAATCAATTTTCTTTCCGCAGAACGACGCAAGTTGGTCGAGCATCGATTCCGCATCGCGCATCGAGCCCTCTGCGGCGCGCGCAATCGCATAAAGCGCATCCTCGTTTATATCTAAACTTTCTTCTTTTGCGATTTCCTTTAATT
>CAZXJX010000138.1:0-1596 GCA_964641235.1 uncultured Planctomycetia bacterium | reverse complement strand
AGAGACAGGTCGATATGCGATTGAAATTCTACTCCCTCATCATTTACTTTTCGCAAAGCCGCTAAACTAAATACTTGAAATCCTCCGGAATCCGTAAGTATAGGCCTCTTCCAACCCATAAACTTATGAAGACCGCCTGCTTCTTTAATGGTCTCTTCGCCGGGGCGCAGATATAAATGATACGCATTAGAAAGAAGGATTTGAACTCCGCTATCCGTTAATTCTTGATTAGATAACGTCTTGACCGTCGCCTGCGTTCCTACCGGCATAAAAGCGGGCGTCTCAAAAACGCCATGGGCTGTCTCTATCTCTGCCGTTCTTGCTGACGTATTTTTATCGCGGGCGATAATTTTAACTTTCATATTATCAGAGTGCAATCTCCATAACTATAAAATCTATAACGCGCCCTTATCGCTTCTTCGTATGCTTTAAATAATAATTCCTTTCCGCAGAACGCCGCCGCCAACATAACGAGCGTAGTCTTCGGAAGATGGAAGTTCGTGAGCAAGGCATCCACAAATTTAAAATTATAAGGAGGATATATGAAGAGGTTGGTCCATCCCTTGCCTTTCTCAATTCTATTCCTCGAGCCCTTTACCAACCGCGCTTGATATTCAAGGACCCTGCACGCCGTAGTTCCTACGGAAAAAATCTTGCCGCCTTTTTCCTTAACTTCGTTTAACTTCGCGGCTTCTTCCTCTTTGATTTCGAAATATTCAGCCTCCAATTTATGCCGCGATACATCTTCAGAGGCGACCGGTTTAAACGTTCCGTACCCCACATGCAAAGTAATCGATGCAACGTATGCGCCTTTTGCTTTTATGCGATTTAAAACCTCGTCGGTAAAATGAAGCCCCGCAGTCGGAGCGGCGATTGCTCCGGGCACCTTCCCGTAAATTGTCTGATACCTGTCTTCATCGGATTTTTCGGGTCTTCGCTTTATATAAGGAGGAAGGGGCACCATTCCCAACTTTTCCAATACTTCGCTAAATTGTCCGCCATTTATATCGAATTCGATAAGGCGCATCCCGTCGCTCTCCGCGCGGATTAAGCCGTTTAACTTGCCTTCGCCGAAAATAAACTGCGTGCCTACCCTTACCTTTGAAGAGGTATCTATCAAACATTTGTATAACCTATCGCTTAATCTTTCCAGAAGTAAAATTTCCGCTTTCGCACCGGTATCAGACCTTTTGCCGGGCAACCTGGCTTTAATTACTTTTGTGTCGTTGACCACAAGGCAGTCGCCCGCGTTGATAAAATCCGCTATATCGCAAAAATATTTATGCTCGGTCTCCTCGGTTATTTTTTTGATAACCAAAAGCCGAGACCTATCGCGCTGCTCCAAAGGATATTGCGCGATCAATTCTTCCGGTAAAGGATAATCGTACTCTTTTAGTCTCATTTTACGCTTTTATAATCCGCCACATTTGAGCCGGGATAATAAAAATTTAAAATCTCCTCGGCCTTTTTCCCTGCCCGCGCCATATAATAAGCTCCCCACT
The DNA here is from genome assembly GCA_964641235.1 of uncultured Planctomycetia bacterium. Lineage (GTDB taxonomy): Bacteria > Omnitrophota > Gorgyraeia > Pluralincolimonadales > CAZUZR01 > CAZXJX01. The sequence goes on along the minus strand of CAZXJX010000138.1, from coordinate 94 downwards.
GGCACATCCCAACACCGTGGCCCCATCCTAAGCCCTCAAATGCAACATAAGGGCCGACGAGGGTAACTTTAAAATTTGTGCTCCTTAATATATC
>CAZXJX010000137.1:0-1664 GCA_964641235.1 uncultured Planctomycetia bacterium | reverse complement strand
AGAATATCTTAGTTAATTTTGAGGAGGAACTCAAAAATTTCGTTAAGGTAATGCCGCTTGAATATAAGCGGGTATTAGAGGGGCAAATATTAGAGAAGAAATTGGATTTGGCCGAGGTAAGCGATGGGTGATGTAAAAGGTTTTTTAAAAGTAAAACGCGAGACGGCAAAATATAGGCCGAAAGAAAAACGCATAAAGGATTACAAAGAAGTTGCTTTGTTGCGTTCCGACGAGAAGTCGCGTGAGCAGGGCTCTCGCTGTATGGACTGCGGCACGCCTTTCTGCCATTTCGGATGTCCTCTGGCGAACGTAATCCCCGAATGGAACGATTTGATGTTCCGCGGACAATGGGAAAAGGCGGTTTTTGTCTTGCAGTCTACGAATAATTTTCCGGAGATAACCGCGAGGGTTTGTCCTGCGCTTTGCGAATTCGCATGCGTTTTGGGCATAAACGACGAACCGGTTACAGTCCGCGAAAACGAACTCGCTATAATCGAGTATGCTTTCAAGAAGGGAATGATTAAACCTCGCCCTCCTAAGGTGCGCACGAAGAAAAAAATAGCGGTCATCGGTTCTGGCCCTGCGGGCTTGGCGGCCTCGGCGCAACTTAATAAGGCAGGGCACACCGTAACTATTTTTGAAAAGGACGACAGGATAGGCGGGATTTTGCGTTACGGCATCCCGGATTTTAAGTTGGAGAAATGGCTCATCGACCGACGGGTAAAACTTTTACAGAAAGAGGGAGTGATTTTTAAAACGAATACCGAAGCAGGGGACAAAGCGCTTCCTGTAAAAAAATTAAGGAAAGAATTCGATGCTATTTGTTTAACTATGGGCTCAAGAGAGCCGCGCGATTTGAAAGTTGAAGGAAGAGAATTGGCGGGAATACATTTCGCAATGGATTATCTGATTCAGTCTAATAAAAGAGTGATGGGAGAGAAAATCGACCCGGAGAAATTAATCGAGGCGAAAGGAAAACGCGTCGTCGTAATCGGCGGCGGCGACACGGGCGCTGATTGTATCGGAACCGCCCATCGTCAAGGAGCAGCGTCCGTTACGCAAATTGAGATTTTGCCGAAACCGCCGGAATCTCGTCCTGAAAATATGCCTTGGCCCACTTACCCTATGATTTTAAAGACCTCAACTTCTCATGAGGAGGGTGGACTTCGCGAATGGTCTGTTCAGACTAAAAAATTTATAGGCCTTGACGGTAAAGTTAAAAAACTCATCTGTGAAAAAGACGGAAAAGAGTTTGAGTTAGAAGCGGCCTTGGTTATTTTGGCGATGGGATTTATTCATCCTGTTCACAAGGGATTGCTCGCCGGCTTAGGCATAGAATTTGACTCCCGCGGGAATATCAAGACCGACGAAAATTATATGACTTCGATGAAAGGAATATTTTCCGCAGGCGATTGTCATATGGGAGCGTCATTGGTCGTATGGGCAATTTCCGAGGGCAGAAGGGCCGCCCGCGCAATCGATAAATTCCTGATGGGAAGAAGCTTCCTACCAAAGAATTAGAGAATTAGGGGACGTTACACTTAGGGACACTCTACTTGTGACTGGACTGTCCCCAAATGGAACGTCCCCTAATTCTCTAAGTTGGCGCGTTTTTTTAAGTCGAAAAACCACGTTATAAAGTTGGTATACCTTTTTTGCGCCAA
>CAZXJX010000136.1:0-1717 GCA_964641235.1 uncultured Planctomycetia bacterium | reverse complement strand
CTTTCAAATCTCTCGTCGAATTATAGAAACCGGTATTCGAATCTATAGTTCCGGAAAATATCCTAAAAAGCGTCAGGTGTCCGACGTATGGATCGAAAACGTCTTTATATATAAATGCTGAAAATGGCTCGCTATCGGTAGGGCTTCGTTTTTGCGGCTCTTTTGTCTTGGGATGTACGCCTTCTATCGCCATCCGCTCCGCAGGCGACGGCAATAAATCTACTATTGCATCGAGTAGATATTGAACCGAAATATTCTGCAGCGCCGAACCGCAAAGGACGGGAATAATCTTTGCATTTGCGCAGGCGGCCTTTAGCGCTTTTGTTATTTCTTCGGCTGATAACTCCGCGCCCCCGAGATATTTCTCGGTCAAAACATCGTCTGTTTCTACGACGGCGTCGAGTAATTCTTCTTTTAATTTCTCCGCCTTTGCTTTATCCGCATCAGCGAGTTTGGCGATATCGTCCTTAGACAAAATATTCGCCGCTGCCTTAAACGACGCTTCTTCGCCGACGGGGTATTGCAATGCAACGCATTGCCTTCCGAGGCGCTCGCGAATTGCGCTTAATGTTTTTTCGAAACTCGCATTTTCCTTATCAAGTTTATTTATAAAAATAATCCGGGGGATTTTCCTTTCTTCCAAGAATTGCCAGACGCGTTCGGTTCCGACCTCGATGCCGTGCACCGCTTCAATCAATAATATAGCGCCGTCCGCCGAGCGCAAAGACGCTATTACCTCTGCGACGAAATCGGCGTATCCCGGCGTATCCAACAAATGTATCCTTGTATTTTTCCAAATTGCGTGAAGCAGTTTTGAATTAATGGAGATTTTTCGTTCGATTTCGTCGGGATAGTAATCCGAATGGGTATTCCCTTCGGAGATCTTGCCCAAGCGGGTTGTCATTTTGGCGTTAAATAGGAGGGCTTCGACGAGTGAAGTCTTTCCTGAACCTGAATGTGAGACCAAAATTACATTGCGGATATTCTGCGTGGCAAACTTATCCATAAGCAGAATTTAATATAACTTAGGGGGAATTAGTTGTCAAGTATAAAATAATTAGGGACACATCCTATTTATTTCTAACTAAAAATGGGATGTGTCCCTAATTTGTTATCAACCCCGGCAGCGTCCTACTCTCCCGAGCCGTTACCAGCTAAGTACCATCGGCCCTGAGGGGCTTAACTTCCGTATTCGGAATGGGAACGGGTGTTTCCCCCTCGGTATCACCACCAGGAAATTTTCAACAACTGCATAGCAAAGGCTTTTAACTACAACCGCGCGTTTTAAATTGTTAAATTTAAAATTGCAAAAGTGGTCAAGCCGATCAGCAGATTAGTACCGGTAAGCTAAATCTCTTACGAAACTTACACTCCCGGCCTATCAACCTTGTAGACTTCAAGGTGCTTTCGACCATCTTTACGATGGGGGATACCTATTTCTTAGGGTGGGCTTGGCGCTTAGATGCTTTCAGCGCTTATCCCTTCCGGACATGACTACCCAGCCTTTGCCACTGGCGTGACAGCTGGAACACCAGAGGTCCGTTTATCCGGGTCCTCTCGTACTACGGACAACTCCCTTCAAGTATCCTGCACCCGCGAGAGATAGAGACCGAACTGTCTCACGACGTTCTAAACCCAGCTCGCGTACCGTTTTAACCGGCGAACAGCCGGACCCTTGGGACCTTCTCCAGCCCCAGGATACGATGAGCCGACATCG
>CAZXJX010000135.1:0-1753 GCA_964641235.1 uncultured Planctomycetia bacterium | reverse complement strand
GTAAATTAGACCCCGACGGCACATTTATGTTGGGCGAAACGACTTTTGGAGCACCAGCGTGCATATATCGCTTAACTTGGTCTCGCCGAAAAAATTTCTTGCATCAAATTCATTTTAATATTTTTCAGAAATCTAAACTGTTGGAAGTTACGGTAAATGAATTAGAGGAAGTTAATGAATTCCTAGAGAGAAAATGCGACGAAGTTTATCAGGACCTCTTGGATTTCCAAAGGGCATATCTCGATGCTATCTCTGCTTTTATAGCCGCAGTTGACGCTAAAGACCAATATACAAAAGACCATTCTAAAAATGTTGCATTTTATGCCGTCGAAATAGCCAAGGAAATCGGCTTAATTCCAAGGGAAACAGAGGATATAAGAAAAGCCTGTAAACTTCATGACCTAGGAAAGATAGGCGTGCCGCTTTCTGTCATAACAAAACCGTCTAAGCTTACCGATGAAGAATGGGCGATGATCAGAGAGCATCCTGTGCTGGGCGCAGAATTGATTAGGCCGATGGCTTTCTTGAAGGACGTTCTTCCTATGATAAGACAAGATCACGAAAGATACGACGGCAAAGGTTATCCTAGCGGCTTAAAAGGAAATGAGATTTGTGCCGGCGCCAAGATAATAGCGGTAGCCGATGCGTATGACGCGATGGTCTCCGGACGTTCTTACAGGCCGCCTCTTTCAAAAGAACAAGCCTTGGAAGAATTAAAGAGATGCAGCGGAACGCAATTCGATCCGGAAATAGTAGAAGTTTTTCTTAAGACATTAAACAGAGAAATATCTCTTTAAAAGGAGGAAGGATAATGAGCGTACCAAGAAAACTTAGGGCAAGAAGAAGGAGAAAACGTTTTTCGGGCAAGGCTCATCGAGGCAAGAAATAGCCTTTTATGAAAAATGGCATCAAAGAAGTTGCCGTTGAGGTAGTTTTAAAGGCGGGCAAATATTTAAAAGAGAACTTAGGAAAAATAAAAGAGACAAAATTTAAAGGCTCCGCCATTAACATAGTAACGGATATAGACCGCAAGGCCGAAAAATTAGTTATAAATAGCTTGCAGAGGCGTTTTCCCGAACATGGTTTTCTCTCTGAGGAAATCGGAGAAGTAAGAGGAGAATCCGACCTTAAATGGATACTCGATCCTCTCGACGGAACGACAAATTACGCCCATCGTTTTCCTTTTTATGCGATTTCATTAGCGTTGGAGAAAAAAGGCAAGATAATACTTGGGTTGGTCTTTGACCCCGAACATAATGAATTATTTTCAGCTGAGTTAAATCACGGCGCTTATTTAAACGGAAAGCGGATAAGGGTCTCCAAAGTCTCCGAGCTTGATAGGAGCCTTCTTGCTACCGGTTTTTCTTATAAGCTCCGAGAATTAAAAGATAACAATATTTCGCATTTTAAGGACTTCTTATTCGCCGCTCAGGCTGTCCGCAGAGCGGGTTCGGCAAGTTTAGACCTTTGTTATGTAGCCTGCGGACGATTCGATGGGTTTTGGGAATTAGAACTGAATCCTTGGGATACCGCTGCCGGATGGTTAATCATAACCGAGGCCGGAGGAAAAGTTACGACTTTTAACGGCGATAAGTACAATTATAATATAAAAGAAATATTGGCATCGAATGGGAAGATTCATGGAAAGATGTCTCAAATTTTAACGCATCCTTCTAAGTTTTAAGTAGTCATTATGGAAATCTCTATTAGGCGCCTGCTAATCATATCTTTTTTAGCAGGCGCTTTAATTTTA
>CAZXJX010000134.1:0-1769 GCA_964641235.1 uncultured Planctomycetia bacterium | reverse complement strand
ATATGTATCAAGACCTGTTAAGTCGCTCTAACAATCGCTCTGTTATCGAGACCATTACTTTCCTCGCCGATCAGGAATACAAACATAGGCTCCTTATCGAAGAGAAAATTCAAGAATTAACCAAGGAATAATTTTTTTAGAACCTTTAATGGATAAACTTTATTTTCAGTGGCACATAACCGATGTATGCAATTTTCGCTGCCGACATTGCTATCAGGACAAATTCAGCGATTCTTCGGAATTAGAAGGAGAAGGATTGGGGTCGGTAGCCGATAGAATCGTCGAAGCGGCTAGAAGCCAGAATAGTAAAGCGGTTATAAGCGTCACCGGCGGCGAGCCGTTTTTAAAAAAGGAATTATTTGAATTGCTTGCCTATCTGGATAAGCAAGAAGAGGTCGCTCAATTAATCGTCATTACCAACGGCAGTTTGATTACGCGCCAGGCCATAAATGAGTTGAAGAGGATTAAAAAGTTAAATCAGATTAAGATTTCTCTCGAAGGCGCAACGGCTTTTAGCAACGATGCCGTAAGGGGTGCAGGCTCTTTTAAAAAGGCGTTCGAGGCGATTAGATTAATAAAAGAGGAATCCGATTTTTCCATGCTTATTATGTTTACCGCGATGAAATCTAATCTAAAAGAAGCAAGAGGGTTATTCGGATTCTGCCAAAGGTTAAATCTCGACGGACTTATCGTAGAGAGATTCTTTCCGTTAGGCCGGGGCTCAAAGATTAAAGACGAGCTTTTGGGACGGCAAGACTGGTCTGATTTGGTTAAAGATTTGCTCGAGCTTACAGGTGAAGCCTGCGAAGAAGAGGATGTGGCGTCGTGGCGCGCGTTCTGGATAAGATTTTCAAAGACAGAAATGGAACTTTTGGGCGCAAGTTGTAATGTCGGTCGGGACGCTTTCTGCATTATGCCCAATGCGGATGTCTTGCCTTGCCGCAGATTCAATCTCAAGATAGGTAATTTATTAGAGAAACCTTTGGCCGAAATTGCCGATTCTTCGTTATTGACGGACATAATAACTGGTAGTCGAAAGGGAAGATGCGCCGATTGCGATATCTCGGATTGTCGGGGATGTCCTGCCCTATCTTATCTTCTTGCGGGCGACTATCTCTCTGAAGATTTTCAGTGCGGGTATGATTTTAAGAGAAAAAGCCAGGGATATTATGTATAATATGTTAAATTATCAGGAGGGAATATACGATGGAATTTAAATTTACCGAAGAACAAGTAATGTTAAGGGAGATGGTTAAGAAGTTCGTCGATAAAGAATTAAGGCCCATCGCAGAAAAAATTGATAAAGAAAAACAAATTCCGAAGGAATTTATAAAGCGAATGGGAGAGTTGGGGCTCTTAGGCGTTCCGTTTCCTGAGGAATACGGCGGCGCCGGGATGGGAGAAATCGGATATTGTATCGTAAGCGAGGAGATTTCGAGAGGATGCGGCTCGACAGCGACGTTTTTAGGCGCGCATACGTCTATTGGCTCGACGCCTATATATTTAGACGGCACGGAGGAGCAGAAGAAAAAATATTTAGTGCCGTTGGCTAAAGGCGAAATGATAGGGGCGTTTGCGTTAACCGAGCCGAACGCCGGCTCCGATGCAGCGGCAGTTGAGATGTCGGCAAAGAGGGACGGCGACTATTTTATTTTAAACGGAACGAAACAGTATATTACTAACGGCAATATTGCCAATATAGTCATAACGATTGCAGTAACCGACAAGGCATTAGGCCCTAGGGGCGGCGTAACCGCATTTATCGTCGA
>CAZXJX010000133.1:0-1809 GCA_964641235.1 uncultured Planctomycetia bacterium | reverse complement strand
CAAATAAAGTATCGCCTTTCACAACGGAAAAGGTATTTTTAAACTGTCCGCCGCAAGCTAAAATAGCCCGCTTTGACTTTTGATTTAATTTTATATAAAAGCCCGGCCCTAGAATAGCCCTGCTGGCTCCATTTTTAACTAACATACAAAAATATTTTAATTCGAACGTCGTGCTTTGTCAATTTAAAAAGAGGACACGAAATGACGAAGTCCCTCGACGTTGCTCGGGATGGAGAGCAAGGACACCTAAAGATTCGCCTTCTCTTCATGAAAAATATCTTTTCTTGGAGTAAAGCGAAATGTTCACAAGGCCTATAAGAACCGGCACTTCGACCAGAGGGCCGATGACTGCGGCGAAGGCCTGCCCGGAGTTTATGCCGAAGACCGCGACTGCCACCGCGATAGCAAGCTCAAAATTGTTACTGGCCGCGGTAAACGACAGCGCGGCGGTCTCTGGATAACCAGCTTTAAACTTCCTGCCCATATGGAAGGATATTAAAAACATAACCACAAAATATATCAAAAGCGGAACCGCCATCCTCACGACATCAAAGGGGATTTTAACGATGTATTCTCCCTTTAACGAAAACATTACAACAATGGTAAACAATAAGGCTGCTAACGTCATCGGGCTTATCTTAGGAATAAATCTTTTTTCATACCATTCTTTCCCTCTCACCCTTATTGACAAAAAGCGGGTGGCGGTTCCCGCGATGAAAGGAATTCCGAGGTATATAAAGACGCTCTTGGCTATCTGAGCTATCGTTATATTTACCGCCACGCCCTTAAGGCCGAACCACGTTGGAAGAACCGTAATAAAAATCCAGGCATAAGCGGAATAAAATACGACCTGAAATATCGAATTGAGAGCGACCAAGCCAGCGCAATACTCGGTATCGCCTTTAGCGAGTTCATTCCAAACGATTACCATAGCAATACAGCGGGCAAGCCCTATCATAATAAGGCCTATCATATATTCGGGATAACTTCTTAAGAAAAAGACGGCCAGAATAAACATAAGGACAGGGCCTACTATCCAGTTCTGAACTAAAGAAAGTGAGAGCACTTTAAAATTGCGGAATACATCGCCCAATTCCTCGTATTTTACCTTTGCAAGCGGCGGATACATCATCAAAATAAGGCCGATTGCGATCGGGATATTTGTCGTTCCTGCCTGAAATTTGTTCCAGAAATTAACGACCCCCGGATAAAAATATCCCAAGACGACCCCAGAAGCCATCGCCAAAAAAATCCACAAAGTCAAAAATCGATCCAAAAAAGATAATTCCTTCGCCGTATTTTCCGCCATTTTAATTTACCTTATCTTTGCTTAATCTCTTTCATCATAGGCCCGAGCAAGCCGCCTAACATCTCCGCGAATTCCTCGGTTCTGATTAAAGAGATACAGCATACCCTATCGTCTTTTTTCCAGCTTATAACGGCCAATTTATCGCCCGCTTTAATATCTGCCTTATCCCTTATCTCTTTGGGAAGCACCATCTGCCCTCTCTCATCTATGCCGATTATCGACTCGACCTTGCAACAGTCCAACCCTTTAGCTATCGGAGGACAGCAATATTCATTCTTAGTTTTTTTGGCCATCTAATCGCCCCCTATTATCTATTCTTCTGAAAAGTCAGAATATACTGATTATACTAATCTATAGGGAATAGTCAAGAAGTTTTTAAGGTGTGTATTTTACGTCCTCTAAGATTTTACTTAACTCTTTTTTATCGTTTAAGTTAAGAAAATTCCTCTCGCTACCGCCAAGGAATTCCAGTTCCTTTTCTGTTACAACCTTAAAGTCTG
>CAZXJX010000132.1:0-1831 GCA_964641235.1 uncultured Planctomycetia bacterium | reverse complement strand
ACCTCCCGCACGCGGTTTAGGAAACCGCTGCTCTATCCTGATGAGCTACAGGCCCAACTACATTCTGCTAAAATTTTATCAAAGAAAAAACTTCCCTGCCTTTTAAACGGTCGCGGCCATTCAGAAAAGTCAATTCGATCAAAAAAGCGACTTCAACCACTTTGCCTTTTAATTGCTCAACGAGTTCGCAGACCGCATTCATAGTCCCGCCCGTGGCTAAAAGGTCGTCGATTATTAAAACCCTATCGTCCGGCTTAACGGCGTCTTTATGAATCTCCAAGGAATCCTTGCCGTATTCCAATTCATATTCTACCGAATGCGTTTCGTAAGGCAGTTTTCCTTTTTTGCGGACAGGGACTATCCCCGCGCCTAATTTATATGCGACTACTCCTCCTAAAATAAATCCTCTTGCTTCGATTGCCACGACCTTATCTATTTTTTTATCTTTATAACGCTCGACGATACAGTCGACCGCATTTTTAAATTTTTTTCCGTCCTTCAAAAGAGTGGTGATATCTTTAAATATAATCCCCTTCTTCGGAAAATCCGGAATATCGCGAATCGAGTTTTTTAATTCCTCTATTAAATTTGCCTCTTTCATTGCTCAATCCCTTCGGTCGCTATGTTCACCCTCAGTTTTCTAATCGCCGCTTCCTCTATTTGCCTTACCCTTTCTCTCGTAATCCTGAAACGCTTGGCGACTTGTTCTAAGGTATGTATGACGCCATCTTTCAATCCAAACCTTAAATTTAATATTTCCCGTTCCCTTTTATTCATATTCTCCAACAGTCCGGCGACTTTTTCCTGCCTAAGATAATTTGATAGTTTTTCCATCGGAGAAGGCGCATTGACGTCTTCTATTAAATCCATCACCGTCCCGCTGTCGTCTTCGCCTATCGGCGCCTCGAGGGATGTCGGCTGCGCCATTACCCTGCTTATCTCCTCCGCCTTCTTTATCGATATCCGCATTGCTTTGGCGATTTCCGCAGTCGTCGGTTTTCTGCCCAATCTCTGAGATAATTTCTCGTTAGCCTTTCTCCATTTGGTAACCATTTCCATCATATAAACAGGAATGCGCACCGTCTTGCCCTGGTTGGCGATGGCGCGCAGGATATATTGCTTAATCCACCACGCAGCATAGGTAGAAAACCTGAATCCCTTTTTCGGATTATACTTGGATACCGCTTTCATGAGCCCTAAATTTCCCTCCTCGATTAAATCGAGAAGCGGAACTCCGAAGTGGCTATACCTTTTTGCTATGCTCACCACCAAGCGAAGGTTTGCCTGCACCATCTTTTTCTTCGCCTTCGCATCACCTTGTTTTATTTTTTTGGCTAACTCTAATTCTTCTTCGACTTTTAACAGAGGAACTCTTTCGATGTCCTTTAAATACGCTTTAACAGGGTCCATAATTATTTTTTATCCTTTAATACCGCTTGTGCAGCGGCTAACCTAGCAATGGGCACCCTAAAAGGCGAGCAACTCACGTAATCCATACCGACGCGATGGCAAAATTCGACTGAATTCGGGTCGCCGCCGTGTTCGCCGCAGATGCCGACTTCAAGATCTTTACGGGTTTTTCTACCGCGCTCAATGCCTATTTTGATAATTTCGCCGATTCCTTCCTGGTCGATTGTCTGGAAAGGATCGTCGGGCAATATCCCCTTTTTAATGTAATCGGGCAAAAAGCCCCCGATATCATCGCGCGAGAAACCGAAGCCCATCTGAGTCATATCGTTGGTCCCGAACGAAAAGAATTGGGAGACCTCCGCCAATTTATCAGCGACAATCGCCGCTCTCGGGATTTCAATCATCGTACCGAACATATATT
>CAZXJX010000131.1:0-1890 GCA_964641235.1 uncultured Planctomycetia bacterium | reverse complement strand
GCGACTTATCTTGTGTCCCGTAGATGAGCTCCGCCTCTTTCTCTTTATCGTTATTAAATCTCTCTTCAAGGTGCAGAACCGCTAAATAAGTTCCCTTTTCATCAGCAAGCGCAATATCTTGCGCCCCTTTTAATTCCTTCGCTTCCTCTTTCGTTGCGGAAAGCGTAATCGGAATAGTCCATGGCAATCCCGAGGAAAGACGCATTACGTCGAGCACTTCCTCGTAATCCTCTCTCGTCATAAATCCTTCCAATGGACTAAATCCGCCGATGGCAAGCAATTCCAAATCGGATATCTCGCGCGCGTCGAGGATTATTTTCTTTAATTTAGAGACGCAGGAAAGCAACCTCGCCCTTTCCTCGCCTTCGACGAAACGGTTAATTAATGCCCCCCCGTGAGGAGCAATCTGATTTACCATATTTTATAGTCTCCTTATTTAACCACAGATTAACACGAGAGTTACACGAGAAACGTCATTGCGACCCCGACGTATCGTCGGGGTCGCAATGGCCACCCGCGGGGTCATCTTGTGACAATCTGTGAAATCTTGTGGTTCTCATTTCTTTTTCGCTGAATGAAGCCCGCATTCTTTTTGTTCCGGAAGTTCCCACCACCAACGGCCGGCCCTTACATCTTCGCCGGGCTTTATCGCGCGAGTGCATGGCGCGCAACCGATGCTCGGATAACTCTTATCGTGAAGGGCATTATAAGGAACATTATGTTTTTTAATGTAATCCCAAACCTGTTTTTCTTTCCAATCCGCCAGCGGATTTATCTTAACCAGATTATTCGCGGCGTCGATTTCGACCTTTCCCGTCTGGCCCCTCGTAACCGCCTGTTCTCGACGAAGCCCCGTAATCCATGCGTCAAGTCCCGAAAACGCCCTCCTTAACGGTTCAATCTTCCTTATGCCACAACAATATTTTCTTGCCTCGATAGATTTACGAAAAGAATAAAACCCTTCTTTCGTTTCAAGTTCCTCGACGGCTTTTTTATCCGGGAAATAGACTTCGATGGATATTTCATATTTCTCCCTTATCCGTTCCATAACGTCATAGGTCTCTTCCGGAAGTCGCCCTGTATCCAATGTGAAAATTTTTGTCTTCGGATTTATCTTTGCAATCATATCGATTACAACACAGTCCTCCGCCCCGAAACTCGAGGCAAACGCTATCTTTGGCGAAAATCTATCTATCGACCATTTTAGGACTTCCTCAGCAGAACTCCTCTCCAATTTCTTATTCGTCTCTTCGATTTCCTTCTTTAACTTCTCATCCATCTTCGCTTTTCCTCCTTTTTAGGGGACGTCCCCTAAATATGGTAGATTACTCTTTGAGTTCTTTTTAAATTATCGCAAATATCCTTAAACGTAATCGAGTCTGCGACGTTTTCCATCGCGACCTTCAATTCATCCCAAACTCCTTTTAAAGCGCACCTGGCTTCAATTGAGCAAGTCATCCTCGAATTATTATCGAGGCAATTTATCGAAAGAAGAGGCCCCTCAATCGACCTTACGACTTCGCCCAAAGTAACTCTATCCGGACTTCGCCCAAGAAAATACCCGCCGCTACGCCCCCTCTCGCTAACCACAAAACCCGCGCGTTTTAGCTGATTCAGAATCTGAGCCAGGTATTTTAACGGAATATCTTGTCTTTCCGCTATCCAGCTAATCTGAACCGGCCGTTTTGTCTCGTGCTGGAGGGTTAATTCTAATACTGCTCGGCAGGCGTAATCGCATTTCGCAGAAATCTTCATCAAAACCTCAATACTTAACTATGTTAATCAACTTACTTATAATTATACTGAAAAAAAATCCATTGTCAAGAAAAAAATATAGGGGACGTTCCACTTGGGGACACTCCACTAATTACTTTTATTAACCGAGTGGAG
>CAZXJX010000130.1:0-1917 GCA_964641235.1 uncultured Planctomycetia bacterium | reverse complement strand
ATAAAATTCCCTGTAATTGTAATCGCCGGGATAACCCTCGATTGCGCTCCAGACCTGCTTCGATGAGTCCCAGTCCCTGCCGAAGGCGGCAACGCCTGATTTGCAATAAACCGGCGCATAAACTCCGTATTTCGGGCGAGGGCTGCCGTGCAAAATTCCATGGGCATCTACGAATAAATACCTTATGCCTGCCTCTTTAAGATATTGGTCAACGCCCGGATAATATCCGCACTCTGCCAGCCAAAAACCTCGGGGGCGCCTGCCAAAATGTACCTCATAATTATTAGCGCCCGCCAGAATTTGGGCCCGCGCCGATTTTTGGCAAACTTCCATAAGCGGCAGAAAACCATGCGTCGCCCCGCAGGTAATTATTTCCAATTTGCCCAAATCCTGAAATTCCTTAAACGCTGTCAGGATATTCTTATTGTATCGCTCGACGAAGATATGGCGCGTCTCGTTGAACTTTGCCTGATACATAAGCGCCAAGCGATTGAATTCCGGCTGCCAACGAGTCCGTTCCACCTCTTTATTTGAAAGGTCGATGAGCGACTCTAAATGTTTTATGTATCTATCCTGAAGGAGGGAATCCGCAAGCATCGACGACAAGGTTGGCGTTACGGATATCGTTATGCGAAAATCGACGCCGTCTCTGATTAGGCCGTTAAATACGTTTATCAAAGGTATGTAAGTTTCGGTGATGGCCTCGTAGAGCCAATCTTCCTCTAAAAAATCCTCGTATTCGGGATGGCGAACGTACGGCAGGTGGCTATGCAGGACAATCGAAAGATATCCTTTTTCCATCTATTTTGTATTTTTCCTTACTACGGGGGTTATCGTCCGCTCCTCTTGTCTATCGGCGGAAATTGCTCTGACCGGTATGACCTGTTCTCCTTCCGGAAGGGCAAAACGCAAACTAAATGTCCCGTCGCGATTAATCTTTATCGATTGCCCCTGAACTGTTACGGTTGCGTTGGGTTCCGTAGCACCATAGACAATCAACTCGGTATTTACGATTAACCAAAAACCGCGTTCTAACCGCGGCCGCACAAATGAACTTACGGCTCCCGATGCTAATTCCCTTTGCAATCTCTCTTCGAGTTTTTTCTTAAGCTGCACCATATGCGGAGAGGAACCTCCGAACCCGCCGGAAATTCCGTATAATTTCGCAAATTCTTCCTCTAATGTCATCCATTCTTCATCGACTATATCTGAGGCCCTATCGCGGGGAGTCGTAACGACGTTTGAACGCGCAATCAAAATAAATCTTCCGTCGGAAGCGATAACCCCTAAATCTATGCACCAGGACCTATTCGGCTCGCCGACGTTGATATACCAATTACTCGCATCGGCTGTCAAATCTATATCGAATGATTTGTTGGCGTTTGTGCCGCTGAAGATTATGTCGGTCACGTCGTAGACCCGCAATACTTTCTTTAAATTGCCCCATGATGTTTGCGCTTCTCTTTCGATTTGACTTTTTCTGTCATCGGAAATCTCCCAATAGGCAAACAGCCAAAGCGGATCCCGCACCAAAACGACAATTTTATTATCGCCGTAACGAGACGGGAGTTCTTCCCTCTCCCATTCCCTCGGCGGCATATAAGTAGTCGGGCGGGGATAATATTTAGTCTCCGCGGCTTTATATCTTTGGGCCTCGGCAGGAACTCCCTCGCCTATAAACTCTTGGGGGGCAGGTTGGATCTTTATTTTCCTAACTATTTTTTTCGCTGCTCGCTTAGCCTTTGCTTTTAATACCAGTCTCTTCGCAACTTTCTTTTTCGACTTTTTCATTTTCCCCTTCCTTGAAGATGAAAACGTCGCCTTAAGATGCGGCGACGTTTTTGCTCAGGGACACATCCCATAAATAGGATGTGTCCCTATTTTTTTGAGGAAATGTTACTTTATATATTCCGCTTC
>CAZXJX010000129.1:0-1925 GCA_964641235.1 uncultured Planctomycetia bacterium | reverse complement strand
GGTTTGGAACGGATGAATTTTTCCTTAGCCATTAGGTATTCCTCCTTTTTAAATTCTTCTACCTATTTTACCTGCGGCGGAAATTACTTTTTCCGCTATCTGCTTCGGAACCTCTGCATAATAAGAAGGCTCCATTGTATATGTAGCGCGCCCTTGCGTAAGCGAGCGAATGGCTGATGCGTATCCAAACATTTCAGCTAACGGAACAAAACCAGAAACGGCTTTTACATTTGCTCTCTGCTTTATAGACTCTATTTTCGCTCGACGGGAATTTAAATCTCCGATTACCTGCCCTAAAAATTCATCGGGAACGGTTACCTCGATTTCCATAATCGGCTCGAGCAGAACCGAGCTTCCTTGTCTTAAACCTTCGGTAAATCCAATGGAAGCTGCGGTCTTAAAAGCCAATTCGGAAGAATCTACTTCATGATAAGACCCGTCAACCAAGGTCACTTTCACATCCATAACCGGATAACCGGCAAGCGCCCCATTCTTTGATGCGAGCAAAACGCCGTTCTTTACGGGCGAGATATATTCTTTTGGTATTGCTCCACCGACGATTTTATTAATGAAGGTAATCCCGGAATTAGGTTCGCCCGGCTCCATCTCAAAAACTACGTGTCCGTATTGTCCGCGCCCGCCGCTTTGATGTATAAACTTACCCACGGACCGAGAAGCTTTCTTAACAGTTTCTTTATAAGCGACCTGCGGCTTTCCGATATTTGCCTCAACTCTAAATTCTCGAAGCATCCTATCAACGAGAATTTCCAGATGCAATTCGCCCATTCCGGAGATTATGGTTTGCCCTGTCTCTTCGTTATAAGCGACTCTGAACGACGGGTCTTCTTCCTGAAATTTATTTAAAACCATCCCCAATTTTTCCTGGTCTACTTTTGTCGCCGGTTCAATCGCCAAAGAAACGACAGGCTCAGGAAAATGCATTGACTCTAATATTATCGGGTGTTCCTCGTCGCAAATGGTATCGCCGGTCTTCGTTTCCTTTAATCCCACTGCTGCCACTATGTCCCCCGCGTAAACTTTATCTATTATCTCCTGTTTATTCGCATGCATTCTGACCAATTTCCCAATACGTTCTTTAGTTTCTTTATTTGAATTATAAACATATGTCCCTGATTCTAAAACGCCGGAATAAACTCTAAAATACGTTAGCTTGCCGACGTACGGATCAGACATTATCTTAAAAGCTAGGGCACTAAAATGTTCTTCGTCAGAGGTCCTTCTTTCTTCATGATGACCGGTTTCCGGATTTAATCCCTTCATCGGGGGGACATCCAAAGGGCTCGGCAGATAATCGCAAACCGCATCCAATAGCGGCTGAATTCCTTTATTTTTAAACGATGAACCGCAGAGGACGGGCACTAAGGTATTTTTAACCGTTGCCCTCCTTAAGACCTCCCTGATTTCCTCAATCTTTATATGTTCTCCGTGGACGAATTTCTCCATGATAACGTCGTCGGCTTCGGCCAATTTTTCGATCATTTTTGCATGATGCTCTTTAGCCATTGAAACTAAATCTTTGGGAATATCCTGCACGTCAAAATTAGTTTCAAGCTCATCCTCAAATTTTATCGCCTTCATTTCAACCAAATCTATCGAGCCTTTAAAATTATCTTCTGTCCCATAAGGAATTTGAATCGGCACTGCAATAGCGCCGAGCCTCTCCTCGATTTGCTTTACGGTTCCAAAGAAGTCCGCCCCAACCCTGTCCATTTTATTAATATAAGCGATGCGAGGAACTTTATATCTATCCGCCTGGCGCCAGACTGTCTCTGATTGCGGTTCAACGCCGCCGACAGCACAAAATACAACTACCGCGCCGTCTAAGACCTTTAGCGAACGCTCTACCTCTACGGTAAAATCGACGTGGCCGGGCGTATCGATAATATTAATGCGCATATCTTTCC
>CAZXJX010000128.1:0-1966 GCA_964641235.1 uncultured Planctomycetia bacterium | reverse complement strand
GTGGCGAGTAATACTGAAAGTAGTCCCAAAGTTATGACCACTATGTAAGCGCCTAACTGGCCGAAATATCTTATAAAAATGTCGGAGAAAAATAGGCCAAGCAACCCGCCCCGATGAACCTTGACCACTTCTTGCGAGGGTCCAATCATACTTAGGAATGCGCTTAAAGCGATAAATAAAACTGATGTGCCGAGTAATTTAATATAAAATTTTTGCGGGATCCTGCCTAAAAATTTTCCTATAGCCCAAGTCGCGGTCAAAACAGGGATGATATATGCGCTAAAACCTATTAAAGAAAAAAGGGCCGCGCCTATATACGCGCCGATTATTCCGGCATAATTTTTGGTATAAATATTCGGGTGGGATGTAAACCACGGAAGGTCGTTTTGGTCGTATGATATAAGACTTACGAAGATTAGAATTGTAACAGCAAAGAGAAGAACGCCCCAAATCTCATTAATCCTCTCCTGCTTCATCCCGCACCTTTCAAACTATTCACAATCCTAAGTTTTAATTGACCGTATGCTTTACCGAAAAACTTAAGACTTTTTTCTCGTCTTTTAGCGTCTAATAACGAGGTAAAACTTTCATAATAAATTAGAGTCCAAGGCCTATATTTCCGAGTATACTCAACCATACCGGAATTATGCTCTTTTAATCTATGATTAATATCATTAGTATAGCCAATATATAATGACCCGTCTTTCTTACTTCTTAACAAATAAACTTGATACATCTGAATTAAAGAAAGGTGCGGGATTCACTTCTTATTTTCGTCTCCTTTCTTCTGTGCCCCCTTCGCTTTTACCCATGGCCTGTTTTCTGCTTAGATTCAATCTGCCCTGTTCGTCGATTTCTATCAGTTTAACCAAAAATTCATCACCGATTTTTACTTCATCTTCGACATTTTTTACATATTTATCCGAGAGTTCTGAAACGTGGACCAATCCCTCCTGGCCGGGCAAAATCTCTACAAATGCGCCAAAGGGCATAATTCTCTTTACCTTGCCCATATAAATCTTCCCGACCTCAGGGGCTTCGGTCAAGCGATTGATAATTTCAATCGCCTTCTCCATCGCCTCTTTATCTACGGAAGCGACGTTTACTTTTCCGTCGTCTTCTATATCAATCGTAACGCCGGTATCATCGATTATCTTGCGGATCGTCTTACCGCCCGGACCGATTAAATCTCTTATCTTATCCGGATTTATCCTTAACGTCTCGATACGCGGCGCATACTGCGAAATCTGTTTTCTCGGGCCGGCTATCGCCTGCTTTATCTTCTCCAGAACAAAAGACCTCGCCTCCTTCGATTGCTCGAGAGCCGTTTTTAAAATATCCGAACTTATGCCGTCTATCTTCAAATCCAATTGCAACGCGGTAATTCCCTTTTCCGTCCCCGTTACCTTAAAATCCATATCGCCGAAATGGTCTTCTAATCCGGAGATATCGGTTAAGACCACTGCTTTATCATTTTCTTTTATTAAGCCCATAGCGATGCCGCTAACCGGCGCTTTTATAGGGACGCCCGCATCCATAAGAGAAAGAGTTCCCGCACAAACCGTCGCCATCGAGGAAGAACCATTAGACTCTAAAACTTCAGAGACAACTCTAATAGTATAAGGAAAATCTTCTTTCGACGGCATAATTGGTTTTAACGCTCTTTCAGCCAACGCGCCATGGCCGATTTCGCGCCTGCCCGGTCCTCTTACAGGCCTTACCTCTCCGACGCTAAACGGCGGAAAACTATAATGAAGCATAAAGGCCTTGGTCGTCTCGCCTTCCAAGGCATCTATAATCTGTTCGTCTGCCGAAGTGCCTAACGTTGTAATGGAAAGGCTCTGAGTCTGTCCGCGGGTAAACAAGGCGGAGCCATGCGTCCTCGGCAAAGCTCCTACTTCGCAGGTAATTTCGCGGATATCTTTAAACCCTCGTCCGTCTATCCTTTTTTTCTTATCTATTACGG
>CAZXJX010000127.1:0-2036 GCA_964641235.1 uncultured Planctomycetia bacterium | reverse complement strand
TTATTAAGTAGTAAAAGGATACCATAAAACCAGGCTATTGTCAAGGAGATTTTTTCTGGAAATGTAGAGTTCATAGGGTAACGTAAAATTTACGTTTGAACTATGACTAAATTAATTTGTAAAATCAGAAACCGCATTCCTTAGCAACCTGCAATAGAGGTCAAATCCTACGGCTTCGACGAAACCGTGCTGTCGTGTCCCAAGCAAATTACCCGCCCCTCGCAATTCCAAATCCTCCATCGCGATCTTAAATCCGGAACCTAGTTCGGTATGCTCCTCTATCGCCTTAAGGCGCATCTCGGCGTCTTTTGGGAGCATCAACCCCCTCGGTACCAAAAAATATGCGTGTGCTTGAACGTCGTATCTTCCCACTCTGCCTCTAAGCTGATAGAGGTCAGCTAGCCCAAACATATCCGCGCGATTGACGAATATGGTATTTGCGTTAGGGATATCGATTCCAGACTGGACTATCGCCGTCGAAACCAATATATCGATATTTCCTTTTATAAATCTTATCATTACATCTTCAAGTTGATGAGATGGCGTCTGCCCGTGAGCTTCTTCCACTATCGCCTTAGGCACAAGTTCGGAAATTTTTCGGGCAATTTTATCTAATCCATGAATCCTGTTGTGGACGAAGAAAACTTGACCGCCCCTTTTTAATTCCCGCTCAATTCCCTCTCTGATTATGCCATCGTCATACCCAATGACTTTTGTTATGACCGGTATCCTGTTCTCGGGAGGCGTATCTATAACGGACATATCCTTAATGCCCATAAGCGACATGTACAGAGTGCGGGGTATAGGCGTTGCGGTCAAGGTAAGGACGTCGACTAAAAGCCGCATCCTCTTCAATTTCTCTTTATGCTTAACGCCGAATCTCTGTTCCTCGTCTATTATCACAAGGCCCAAGTCCTTAAATTTTATATCGTCTGACAAAAGCCGGTGCGTTCCGATAACGATGTCCACGGTGCCCTGTCTTAAGCCGTCTACAATCCGCTCTTGTTGCACATCGCTCCTGAATCTCGAAAGCATCTCGGCGTTTACGGGATAATTCTTCATCCTTTCCTTAAAGGTGGCATAATGCTGTTCGGCTAAAATCGTCGTCGGGACAAGAAGGGCCACTTGTTTGTTATCCATCACCGCCTTAAACGCGGCGCGCAAAGCTACTTCGGTCTTACCGTAACCGACATCGCCGCAGATTAACCTGTCCATCGGCTTTAGCGATTCCATATCCTGTTTGATCTCCTGCGTCGATTTTATTTGCCCCGTCGTCTCTCTAAAAGGAAACGTTTCTTCAAGTTCCTTTTGCCAATCTGTATCCTTAGAAAAAGCATGGCCTTTTAGGGCTTGACGCTTTGCCTGCATTTCCAAAAACTCAAGCGCCATCGAATAAATTCCTTTTTGTGCGCGCGCTTTAGCCTGTGCCCAGGCCTTTGTTCCAAGTTTGTAAATTTTAGGCGGCTTTCCTTCAAATCCGATGTATCTCTGGACTAAATGCATATCGTTGATGGGCACATACAATTTAGCCGCCTTTGCGTATTCGATTACGATGTAATCAACGAATCTGCTTTCTTCCTTTACACGCTCAACCCCAAGATACCTGCCTATGCCGTGTTTTACATGAACTACATAATCTCCCGGCGCAATATCGACGAAATTATTTATGGGCAGGTCCTCAGAAATCGGCTTTCGCAAACCCTTTAATTTTCGGGGAGAAATTCCTGCGGCAGGCAATATTATAGCCATCTGGTGGTCAAGATACGGACGTCCCGTCGCAATATTGAACGATCTTATCGACGTAATTCTTTCATTGTCAAAATCAATCCGTATCGGAGCATCGAAGGTGACCGGAAAAATGTCCAGTATCCCTCCTCGCTGGCAAAAATCCCCCTCTTCACTGACGTTGGGTTGCCGCTTGTAACCAAAGTCAACTAATCGGCGGTGAACTTCATCTAAATCCACCGTAGCATCTTTATATAGCTTTAACGATTCGAACATATTATTCCATATCTCACAAAATTCCGATTTTCATC
>CAZXJX010000126.1:0-2060 GCA_964641235.1 uncultured Planctomycetia bacterium | reverse complement strand
GTTGACAAATATTCCAGATGCAGTATAATTTAGTTTAATTTTAGCTATGGAAAGCTACTTGGAAGAATTTAAAACTCTTGTTAAGCCCTACCAGTTCGAAGAAAGGTGCTCCCAGGATATAACTTCTGACTCGTATTTTGGCTTCCCGCTAGAGCCCATCGTTGCTGCCGAGAAGAAGTTATTATCAAAGGATACGCCTTCCGTTGCCTATTTCTCTATGGAGTACGGCCTTGCCACAAGTTTCTATAATAGTTTCCAGAGCAATAAAGCTATCTGTGAGTCGAACAGATTAGCCGAGCAAGAGATATTTTCCAATATGAGAATAAAGGATTACTATTTTCATTTCCGCGTTGACCATAGGACAATCGATTTGCCAATTTATAGCGGAGGCTTAGGCGTCTTAGCCGGCGACACTACCAAATCTGCAGCGGATTTAGGCATTTCTTTTGTAGCCGTCGGCATCCTTTGGGAGAAAGGGTATTTTAAACAAAATTTCTGGTTTAAATACGGCCAGGTTCCCCAGGAGCTTAGCTGGGACCCGTATTCTTACCCCGGGCTAATTCCGCTCGATAAGCTAATAAAAATTTCCTTAAAGGACCAGGACTTCTATCTTAGATTGTGGAAATATTATATTTACAGTTTCGACAAGACACATGTCGTGCCGCTTATACTGTTGGATTCGAACCTCAAGGAAAACAAGCCGGAGTCAAGGGAATTGACCGACCAGCTTTACCGAAGCGACAATGCCAATACAAAAATAATGCAACGTATTATTCTGGGCGTGGGCGGCATAAGGGCCCTTGAAGCGCTTGGTTATAGTATTGATAAATACCATTTAAACGAAGGCCATGCCGCTATGGCATTCGTGGAAAAACAAAGGAACTTAAGCGAAGATGAATTAAAGTCCCTTGAGAAAAATTTCGTTTACACTTGCCATACGCCTGTTGCCGCAGGCCATGACAGATTCTCAATTGCCGAGCTTAAAAAGGTGCTCCCCGACAACGATCTTGAGATTATAAAGAAGTACGGCATGGAAGACGGTCATATTGCCAACTTCACGCTTTTGCTGATGAATCGTTGTCATTACGTAAACGCCGTTTCCCAAAGACACAAGGAAATTACTCATCTTCAGTTCCCGCAACACAAAGAAAAGATACAATCTATAACTAACGGCGTCCATATTCCCACGTGGATGTCAAAAGATATTGCGGCATTGCTGAAAAAATACGAATCCCAAGTCGGCGATTATTTAAACGATGCCGATGCCTTGAAGAATATAGATAAGCTAAGAAAAGACGAGCGGTTCCGACTCGACCTATGGCAGGCGCATCAAGCCAATAAAAGAGAACTCTGCGCCATTTTTAAGAATTGGGACATCGCTGAAAATATTTTTACCATTTGTTGGGCAAGGAGGATAGCGGCTTATAAACGCCTAAGCCTTATCTTTCAAAACCCCAACCGTTTAATCGAAATCGCTGAAAAATACGGACCCATTCAGATGATAATCGCGGGCAAAGCCCATCCGAGCGATAGCTTAGTCGGTACCTTCATAAACGAGATAATGGACAAGATAGATTCGCTAAGCAGCCAACATTCAATTTTAAGGATTATAATGCTTGAAAACTACGATATATATTTCGGTAAAATCCTCACCAATTCCGTCGATGTCTGGCTTAACAATCCGCTGCCTCCTTTTGAGGCCTCAGGTACCAGCGGGATGAAAGCCATATTAAACGGGGTGTTGCAATTGAGCACGCTTGACGGATGGGTGGTTGAAGCAGCCGATTGTGGCATAGGCGAAATCTTCGGATACCAGCATAAATCCAGCGAACCGATAGGCAACGAACTCGACCTGCGCCTTAAAACCGATTCCGACGAACTCTATAATTCATTGGAGAAATTAAACAAACTCTATTACGAAACAAACAGAAACGGAAAAGTCGATATCAATTCCAATTGGCTTGATATGATGATAAATTGCTTGGTTCAGGGGCACTATTTCAACACCTGCCGTATGTTAAAGGAATACAGGGATAAGATGTGGTTTGAGGAAAATAGGG
>CAZXJX010000125.1:0-2079 GCA_964641235.1 uncultured Planctomycetia bacterium | reverse complement strand
GATAAACAAAAAATACCTGAAGGCGAAGAAAGAAAAATTGGGTCATGTTTTAGGAGAAGTATTTTAGAAATTAGGGACACATCCCAATTAAAGCCTGGAATTAAAATAGAAAATAGGATGTGTCCCTATTAAAAAGGAGGGAGGAGATGGTGAAAACAGTTGAAGGGCAGTTGATTGCAAAGGGCAAAAAGTTTGGGATAGTCGTTTCGAGGTTTAACGATTTCATTTCGAAGCGGCTGTTAGAAGGGGCGGTCGATACTTTGATTAGGCACGGTGCAAAAGAGAGCGAGATAGATGCGGTATGGACGCCGGGCGCATTCGAGATTCCGACGGTAGCTAATAGGCTCGCGAAATCGAAGAAGTACGATTCGGTAATCTGCTTGGGCGCTGTAATAAAGGGCTCAACGCCGCATTTTGAGTACATTGCTTCAGAAGCGGCAAAGGGGATTGCCAAGATTTCTCTCGATACGGGAATCCCGGTCATATTCGGTATAATTACGGCAGAGACGCTAGAGCAGGCGATTGAGCGCGCCGGAACAAAAGACGGCAACAAAGGCCGAGATGCCGCTTTGTCCGCCATCGAAATGGCTAACTTGTTAGAGAATATTTAATATGCGAAAGCGTACGAAGGCGCGCGAGTGCGCGCTTCAAGTATTATATCAAATCGATATTACGAAAGATTCCGCAGATAATCTGCTATCCGCATTCTGGGAAGATAAAGAGGTAGAGGCGGAAGTGAGGGATTTTGCGACTCTGCTCGTCAAAGGTACGGTTGAAAATATGCAACGGATAGACGATGCGATTACTAAATACGCGAGCAATTGGAAATTAAAACGCATGGCAGTCATAGATAGGAACGTCCTGCGCCTTGCGATATATGAACTTTTGTATTGCGAAGACATACCTCCTAAAGTTTCCATAAACGAAGCGGTAGATTTAGCGAAGAAATACGGAGACATCGAATCGGGAAAATTCGTAAACGGCATCCTCGACAGGATAAACAAAGAAGAGGCATCTAATGGAAAGGCTGGTTGACCTCCATGTCCACACCTATCTATCGGACGGGACGTTCTCGCCTAAAGAAGTAGTTGAGCGCGCAAAAGAGAAAGGGCTTTCCTGTATCGCAATCACCGACCACGATTGCGTCGACGGCATCGAACCCGCATTAGCGGCCGGCAAGGAATTAGATTTAGAGATAATTCCGGGCGTAGAATTGACGGCCGAAGAAAAGAATGTCGAGGTCCATCTCTTGGGATTTTTTATAAATTGGAAAGACGAGCCGTTTCTTAAAAAGTTGGAGATAATCCGTCAATCGCGGGTGGAGCGGACGTACCAGATGATAGAAAAGTTAAAAAAATACAATGTTACCGTTGATCCGGAAGAAGTTTTTAAGATGAGCGGCCCCGGGTCTGTGGGTCGGCTTCACGTTGCGTTTGTTATGGAAAAACACGGATATGTCTCGTCGGTACAAGAGGCGTTTAGGAGATATATCGGCGATAGGGGACCTTGCTATGTCAAACACTTTGAGATAAGCGCAAATGATGCGATTGCTGAAATTAAAAGGATAGGCGGTGTAGCGGTTTTTGCCCATCCGTATGTAATGGGCCAAGATAAATTTGTCCCGCAATTTGTAAAATACGGCTTGGATGGGATCGAGGCATATCATTCCGACCATCCGTCGTCCGCTTCGAAACATTACATAGAACTTGCCGAAAAATATAAACTTTTGATTACGGGCGGTTCGGATTGTCATGGCTTGGGAAAAGGCGAAATTTTAATGGGTAAGGTGAAAGTCCCTTATGAATTAGTCGAAGGGTTAAAAAGATGCGCGGCGAAGACGAAAAATATATGAGGCTTGCCCTCGAATTGGCAGAAAAAGGCAGAGGCCTGACCAGTCCTAATCCTTATGTGGGGGCAGTTGTTGTAAAAAATGGCAAGGTTATTGGCAAGGGATATCATAGGAGAGTCGGCGGGCCTCACGCCGAAATTTATGCCTTAAGACAAGCGGACAGAAGAGCGCACGGTGCAACGTTGTACGTTTCGCTGGAGCCGTGCCGACATTACGGCAGGACGCCGCCT
>CAZXJX010000124.1:0-2141 GCA_964641235.1 uncultured Planctomycetia bacterium | reverse complement strand
TAGTTGCCTAAGCAGATATTCCCTGCATACGTTTATCTCGTCGGGAAGCGGGCTCCGGTTCCCGGGAGGCCGGCATTTTAATACATTGCAAATATATGCGCTGTCGCGCGAAAGCCCAATCGATTCTATCATCTTGGTAAGAAGTTTGCCGGCCTGTCCGACAAACGGCAGGCCTTGCAAATCTTCATCGAAGCCGGGCGCTTCTCCGACAAATAACAACTTGGCGTCTGAGTCGCCGTCTCCGAACACTACATTTCTCCTGGTTTTATAAAGGCCGCACCTTTCACAATTAAAGACTTCGCTTCTAAGTGAAGAAAGCACATCCGCTTTTAAGGGCATCTTCTTTCCTTCTATCCTGTCACCCTTGGTATCCGGCATCGGCCCTTCGTCAATTCCGTATATCCTCTCCGCTTCAATGTAAGCCTTGACGGATTTTACGATATTTAAAAATTCATTTTTAGCATCGACTCCGCTCATTGCTTAATCGACTCTAAGGCTAACAAAACGATATCGCTTGCGGCAGAGGGTTTGCCTAATAATTTCGCCTTAGCCTTCATCGAATTTAACAAATCGGTCGAAGCGTATAGCACCTGCAATTTTTGCACCGTCTCCTCAACGCTTTTTGTTCCGACGCCTGCTCCATTTTTTTCAAGGAATTTTAAATTCTTCGCCTCATGGCCTGCGATATACGAAGTAACCAAAACAGGCACTCCCTTAACAAATGCCTCCGATACGCCCAAACCGCCCGGTTTAGAAATCATCACGTCGGAAACATCCATAAGCTCGTTTACGTTTTCCGCAAAGCCATAAACCTTAATGGGCATTTTTGATGAGGCGGCGAGGGTTTCTAATTCTCTGAATAACGATAGGTTTTTGCCGCAGACGACGATAATCTGAAATGGGCATGCGCATTTCGAAATGACATTCACTAATTTTGAAATCGGGCCGACCCCTAATCCGCCGCCCATAATAAGTATATTAAAAAGCCCTTCTTTCAAGCCAAGTTTCTTAATCGTTGCATCTTTGTCCGGCTTCTCGGTGAATTTATGCAGGACCGGGATGCCCAAAATCCTTATTTTCTCCGATGGTATCCCCTTTTGGATAAGTTCTTTTTTAGAATATTCCGATGCCGCAACGTAGAGGTTGACCTCCCGCGAAATCCAGAATGCATGCACTCCATAATCCGTAACACAGGCTATCAGTTTCCCCGAATACAGCTTAAACTTCTTTAAGTTCGATATTATCTCCGTCGCAAAAAAGTGCGTCGCAATCACGCAATCGGGTTTCTCCTTTAATATAAATCTGTAAAAGGCCGCGCCATTAATAAAATTTATAAGAAGCCTGCCCATCCTTACGAAAAACTGAAACGGCTTGAAATCGAACATATAATAAAAAAATCCCCACGCCAAAGGCGCCTTTGAGACTAAAAAATTATATCCCCAAGGGTAGGTCCGCTTAAATAAAGGAGTTGTGTAATCGAGCGCGTCGATTAACTTCACTTCGTGCTCGCACTTCGACCTGTCGAATGCTTCTTTAATCGCCTCCGCCGCCCTTCTATGGCCTGCCCCGGCAGGAGCATGGACGATAAATATCTTCACCCCGTTAGAAACCTCCTCTATACAACCCCGTTAGAAACAGTTTCTGACGGGGTTCACTATTCTTTTACCTTTCGTTTTTAAAATCCAGTTAACCGCGTCAAGCAAATCTTGTTTTATATAGTCAGGTTTTTTAATCCAACGCCTTTTATTTTTTAAACTTTCTTTTCCGCACAAAACCAAGATAGACTTCAATCCGGCGGCATGGCCGGCCTGAACGTCGGCAATTTTATCCCCGATAAAAAAAGTATTCTTTAAAACTATCTTCCTTCTTCCTAAGGCTTTTTTGAATAGCCCTGCTTTGGGCTTTCTACAATCGCAATTATCCTCATTTCTATGAGGGCAATAAAAGACGCCGGCGATTTTGCCGCCGGATTTTTCTATTTCTTTCAGCATCCTTTTAGTAACATCCTTAAGGTCCTTTAACGTGAAATATCCCTTCGAGATTCCCGCCTGGTTTGAAATTATATAAATTCGGTACCCCGCTTTTGTTAATTTTCTTATAGCGCGCTTGACACCCGGCAAAAATTTAAATTCCTTCCATTT
>CAZXJX010000123.1:0-2154 GCA_964641235.1 uncultured Planctomycetia bacterium | reverse complement strand
AGAACCAAAATTATGGATACCCGTAAGACGACGCCGGGGTTAAGGACGCTTGAGAAATATGCGGTCAGAGTAGGCGGAGGTTATAATCACAGGATGGGTTTATACGACCAAGTCTTGCTCAAGGATAATCACTTGAAGATAGTCGATAATCGATGGTCGATGGTCGATAGAATAATAGAAAACGCAAAAAGAAAAAAAATAAAAACTGAAATAGAGGTTACAAACTTGAAGGAATTTAAGTCTGCAATAAAAATTAAACCGGACATAATTATGCTAGATAATATGGGCCTGAAGGAGATAAGGGCAGCGGTTAAATTCCGTAATTCGCTATCAACCATCAACCATCAACCATCAACTAAATTAGAAGTTTCCGGCGGAGTAAATTTAAATAACGTAAAGAAAATCGCCTCGAGCGGGATTGATATGATTTCGCTCGGCGCCCTCACCAATTCGGCGAAACCTATGGATTTCTCATTAGAAGTAGTAAAGTAACGAGATGGCAAAATTTAAATTAGTTTCTTCATTTAAACCCTGCGGCGACCAGCCGCAGGCGGTTAAGGCTCTTACCGATGAAATAAATAACGGCAAGCGTCATCAGACCTTGCTGGGCGTAACCGGTTCAGGAAAGACATTCACGATAGCGAATGTTATTGAGAAAATCGGAAAGCCGACATTGGTCATTTCCCATAATAAAACGTTGGCAGCGCAGCTCTATAGCGAGTTCAAAGAGTTCTTTCCGGAAAACGCGGTTGAATATTTCGTAAGCTATTACGATTATTACCAACCCGAGGCATACATTCCTCAGACCGATACCTATATCGAAAAAGATGCTTCGATAAACGATAGGCTGGATCGCCTGCGCCTTTCCGCGACATCCTCTTTAATGTCCCGCGATGATGTAATAATCGTCGCGAGCGTATCCTGCATTTATAATTTGGGTTCGCCTGACGACTACGAGGAGATGTTGGTATCGATTGAGGAAGGACAGAGTCTCGATAGAGACGAACTATTACGAAAGCTCATAAATATCCAATATGAGCGAAACGATATTGAATTCGTTCGTGGGAGAATAAGGGTGCGCGGCGATACAGTAGAAGTATTTCCTGCGTATGAAGAAGAGGCGTTTAGAGTCGAATTTTATGGCGATGAAATCCAAAGAATTCAACAGTTCAATCCGGTCAGCGGAAAAATAATCGGCAGGAGAGAACGCGTTGCGGTTTATCCGGCAAAACATTTCATAACCTCTTCGAATAAGATAGAGAGAGCGATTAAATCTATCGAGGAGGAACTTAAAGGGCGTTTGGAATTTTTCCGTTCGCATGGAAAAACGCTTGAGGCGCAGCGCCTTGAATCGCGCACTAAGTACGATATGGAGATGATGCGGGAAGTGGGATATTGCCACGGAATAGAGAATTATTCGCGCCATTTAAGCGCTCGCCCATCCGGCGCAAGGCCGTATTGTCTAATCGATTATTTTCCCGATGATTTTTTGACGATAATTGACGAGTCGCATGTGACTGTCCCGCAAGTAAGAGGAATGTATGAAGGCGACCGCGCGCGTAAAGAAATTTTAGTCGAATACGGTTTTAGACTCCCGTCCTGCCTCGATAACAGGCCGTTACGCTACGACGAATTTGAAGGTTTAGTAAAACAGGTTATCTTCGTCTCTGCAACTCCTTCTGACTATGAGATCAAAAAATCCGAAGGTAAAGTAGTAGAGCAGCTGATTAGGCCGACGGGGTTGCTCGACCCGGAGGTCATATTGAAATCTACAGAAGGACAGGTTGACGATTTAATCGAACAAATTCGAAACCGGGCGAAGGCAAAAGAGCGGGTTTTAGTTACGACTTTGACGAAGAGGATGGCGGAAGACCTCTGCGCTTATTTACAGGAATTGAATCTGCGCGTTAAATATATTCATTCGGATATCGATGCTATCGAGAGAGTTAAAATATTAAAGGAATTACGCCTCGGAGAATTCGATTGCCTTATCGGCGTAAATTTATTACGTGAAGGGTTGGATTTACCTGAGGTATCGCTGGTTGCGGTTTTGGATGCGGACAAAGAAGGCTTCTTAAGGTCGCAGACTTCTTTGATTCAGGTTGCGGGCCGCGCTGCGAGGAATATAAACGGGCAGGTAATTATGTATGCGGA
>CAZXJX010000122.1:0-2158 GCA_964641235.1 uncultured Planctomycetia bacterium | reverse complement strand
ACCCAAAGTTTCAAGCTTGCAGTTACCTCCGGATGCAACTTAATCGGCACTTGATAAATCCCTATCTGGCTAATATGCTCTTTCAACTCTATCTTTTTCTTATCAACGGCAACCCCTTCCGCTTCCAACGCTTTCTGAATATCTATGCTCGTAACCGAGCCAAATAGTTTCTCGTCCCTGCCGGCTTCGATTGCAATAGTGCATGAAGTGCGCGAAATAAGCTCTGCCAGCCGCCGCGCCTCAATTATTTCTTTCTCTTGGGCCTCGGCTTTACGCTTCTTCTCGGCTTCGACCGCTTTTAAATTCTGCTCAGTTGCTAACAAGGCAAGTTTTTCGGGAATTAAATAATTCCGCGCGAACCCCTCTTTGACGGCGATGACTTCGCCGGCCTTGCCCAACTTTTCCACATCCTGCAATAAAATCAATTTCGTCGTCATTATTAAAAGTCCTTCTCTAAATTGAAGTGAATGGCAAAAATGCCGTAACCCGTGCTTTCTTTATAGCCCGTGCGAGCTGGCGTTGATGCTTAGAACAATTCCCGGAGATCCTCGACGGAACTATCTTTCCTCGTTCGGTTACAAATTTAGAAAGTTTTTGGATATCTTTATAATCAATGTCCTTTGTCTTCTCTATGCAAAATTTACAAACCCTCTTTCTAAAAAATCGTTTTGGCCTTTCCATTATCGCTCCTCTTTAAAATGGCAATTCTTCGTTGCTATCGCCCTTGGTTTCTTTCGGCCTCTTTTGTCCGGATGCGCCTTCTTCTAAAGGCGCATCAAACGTATCCTGTTCATTCGGCGCTTCGGTATCGGACGGCGCTTCAACGCCTTTGCCTTTGCCTAAAAATTGTACATTTTGCGCTATGACTTCTAACGTAGAGCGCTTCTCACCCTGCGGCGTTTCCCAACTTCTGCTCTGCAACCTTCCCTCGACAAAGAGGGGGCTGCCTTTGGATAAATATTCGCCGCAAATTTCAGCCATTCGACCCCATACAACTATACGAACATAGCAAACTTCTTCTTTCTTTTCGCCGGACTGCAAGGTATATGTCCTGTTAGTCGCTATTGTAAAATTGGTAACGGCGCTGCCGCTAGGGACGTATCTTAACTCGGGGTCGCGCGTTAGGTTTCCCATTAAAAATACCTTGTTTAATTTCGCCATTCTTTGTCTCTCCTATTTTTCCTAGCGATTAAATATCTGTGTCCTTAAAATCGTTTCGTTTAGTTTATAGATTTTCTCCATATCAGAAATCGCCTTCGGAACTGTCGTAAAACGCACCAAAAGATAATGGCCCTGTTTTTCCCTTTTAATCTCGTATGCGAGCTGCCTTAGGCCCATCTCTTCTTTATTCTCAACCGTCCCGCCGTTTTTCGTTATTGCGTCTATAATCGTGGAAGAGGTTTTTTCCATCTCTTCTTTATTCAAGTTTGGTTTAAGTATAAATATGCCCTCGTACTTATTCATTTTTATTCCTTTCTATTCTTAACGTTGAAACGATGCGCCGCATGTTCTGTGCCTTCCTTAATCCACGTTTCACAACAAACAACCGCTGATTTTACTACATCATTCACAATATTCGTTTCGCTTTTCTTAAACGGCGACAAGACGTAACCGCTTAAATCTTCTTTTAACCCCTCTTTTTCTATGCCTATCCTAAGCCTAGAAAAATCTCCGCTTCCTAAATAGTCGATTATCGATTCTAAACCTTTATGGCCTCCCGAAGAACCCCTTGCCCTAATTCTTGATATCCCTAACGAGAGATTCACGTCATCGCATATTACGAGAAGATCTTTTAAGCCCAATTTCTTTCCGGACAATAACGACGCTACTGCCTCGCCGGAATTATTCATATAGGTTTGGGGCAATGCCATTAAAATCTCTTTTCCAAAAACCTCGCCTTTTCCAATGAATGATTTAAAAGCCTTCGAATTAAATTTTATCTTCCATTTATCGGCCAAAGCAGAAACAATTCTGAACCCTATGTTGTGCCGAGTCGTTTCGTATTTCTTGCCGGGATTGCCAAGGCCGACGATTAACTTCATCCCGTTAGAAATTCCCCCAAAGTTGTTTTAAGCTTTAAAATTTCATAACCACGAGATTTCACAGATTATCACGAGATTAAATTTTTCTGTGTAAATCTTGTGTCAATCTTGTGGTT
>CAZXJX010000121.1:0-2245 GCA_964641235.1 uncultured Planctomycetia bacterium | reverse complement strand
ATAGGATTGTCAGGCACTTTGTAGGATGGCACTAAATTTCTTTCAAAATACGCAAGAGCCCTGTGGTTTCGAGAACAGCGCGCACTTTCGGTCTAAGCGACGAAATAATAAGTTCGCCCTCCATCTTTTGCAGGCTTTTATATATCGAAAGGATAATGCCTATGCCCACGCTCGAAATATACTCCGTTTCAGAAAAATCACAAATTATTCTTCTGGCACCGCCATCAACCAACTGTTTTAGTTCCATAAACGTAGAATCAGCCGTATTAATATCAAGGTTTTTACCGATGCGCACGACTCTGGTATCATCTGCCATTTTCTTCTCCCTCTTTAAGATTATTTAAGGTCATCGCATTCCGCCGAAAGATACGGACACGTCCCTGATTTCTGCATCATAACGCAATCCTGCTGACAGGGTTCCATCCGCACATGCACTTCGCTGCCCCGGATGCTCGACCGCATATCCCTCTCGAGGAATTTGACTATCCGGTCCGCTTTTTTGAAAGGCAAACTCTCCGGCAAAATTATCTTAAATTCTATGAACTTTTTAGTTCCAGAAATCCTCGTCTTGACATCCTCTAATTCACAGTACATATTAACATGCTTCAGAAGACGCTTGACAATTTCTATCTTGCCGAATTCGTCGATAGAAGAATCGAGAAGCTTGAAAAAAGCCTCCTTGGCGAGTTTGAAAGAAGGGATCGCTATAACAACGCTTACGAAAAGCGCTGCAATAGGGTCAACATATACCGAAATGGCCTTGTATCCTGTAGCTTCCAGAATAACTATCGCGACAAATGAAATTGTTATCATTGCGGAAATGAAAGCCTCAAGATAATAATGCAGTGCTTCGGCCCTAATCGCGGGGGAAGCGCTTTTCTTCGCCATCAATCCTATGTACAACCCGCCGCCGATGTTTATCATTACACCGATTGCGCTCGTAGTTAGCCCTATCCAGGGCGAGATGACATGTCTAGGATTAATTATGCTAATTACCGCCTGAAACGAAATGGCGAACCCGATGCCTATAATAACTATGCCTTCCATCAATTCGCATACGTGCTCAACTTTGCCATATCCATAATTGTGAACAAAATCCGCCGGTTTGGCCGCTATTTTAACCGAATAGTAAAGCATAATAGACACCAACAATGCTACCAGCGAGATGCCCATGTCCGTCGCTACGGCAAGCGAATGGACGAATAAGAAAGTAACTGCCTTTATCAGAAAAAGTATTATATTTCCGATAAGGCTTATTTTAACAGCCGAAAACATATATTTTTCTACGGAAGCGTCCAAAACAACCTCTCCTTCGTTTCGTGGCACTTTGTAGGATGGCACCACTTCATCATTATAAGCCAACGACCATTTCTTTATCAAGGAATTTTAGCATTAAGGATGGAAACCAATCCGCCTTTATCCAATAGACAAAAATAGATATGATTTCCTTTCGCTATTTTTTAATTTCTCAGGCGAGGGTTTACTTAGGCGGGCAATTCACCGCAAATATCTTCTGCTTTGAAGTTTGATCTTTCAGCAAGATTACAGCGGATTTAGAAATGTCGAAATATTCGGCGAGGACCTCTATTACAGCACGATTTGCTCTGCCATCCTGCGGCTTTTCTTTTACCCAAACCAAAAAACTATTTTCCGCTACCTTCTCAAGCCGCTCTTGTTTAGAATTAGCTTTGACTTTAACGGTGATTTTCTTTAGTTCAAGGATTCAAATCCTCTATAAATTCTATTAAATTATTATCCGGGTCGTAACCAAAACATATTTTCGTTTTGCCATCGGGCGATTTCATCGGCTTTGAGATAAACTTCACTTTCGATTTCCTTAATCTCTTATACTCATAATCTAAGTTCTTAACCGTAAAAGATATGTGACTATGCCTCTTCCGGGAAATTTTTGGCCTTTCCCAATAATGCAATTCAAATATAGCAGGGCTTTTCTTTGGCTGATTCGGAGCGCGCAATTTCACGTAGGTCAGTTTTAGCCCTTTTTTATTAAATACGGCTTCGGGATATTTGCCTTCCACGGCGATAGTTTTAAATACCTTGAGCCCTAGAATATCCTTGTAGAATTTTAAGGATTTGCCTAAATCCTTGACCGCTACGCAAACGTGTCTGAAGCCTTTTATCATCGTATTAAATCAATAACACCCCATCTCCTTCAATCTGTCATCCGAGATGCCGAAATAATGCGCCATTTCATGGCAGACGGTCTTCGCAACCTGAGATTCTA
>CAZXJX010000120.1:0-2250 GCA_964641235.1 uncultured Planctomycetia bacterium | reverse complement strand
CTTTTGAAGCTATCGAAGAAGGCAAATTAGTTGACAAGGCAAAAAGAAGAGGCGGCTATTTACATAATAGGCTTTCGATTTTGAAAAAGGATTTCCCGTTTGTAAAAATCGTAAGAGGAAAAGGCCTGATGCAAGGCGTCGAGCTGGAAATAGAAGGCAAGGTAATCGTCGATAAGTGCATCGAGAAGGGGCTTTTAATTAATTGCACTCAGAAGAAGGTCTTAAGATTAATGCCGCCGCTTATAGTTAAAAATCCTGAAATTGACGCAACCGTTTCTATTTTATCCGAAGTATTAAACGAGGTAAAGGCGTGAAGTATAAAAATTTAATTTCAATAAAAGATCTCTCTATAAACGAAATAAAAGAAATATTCAAATTAGCCGAAAGGCTTAAACACGAAAGCAAAGAGCTAAGAACGGAGCCGTTAAAAGGAAAAACCTTAGGGCTTATTTTTGAGAAGCCATCTTTAAGGACGAGAGTTTCTATCGAAGTTGCTATGGCACAATTGGGAGGATACGCGATATATTTGGGGCCCGACGAAATAAAATTGGGGCAAAGGGAAGCGATTAAGGACGTAGCAAGGACACTGTCGAGATATTTAGACGGGATAGTTGCGCGTACCTTCACGCATCAGGAAATTCTCGAATTGGCTAAATATTCTACGATACCCGTCATAAACGGGCTTTCGGATTTATCGCATCCGTGTCAGGCTTTGGCTGATTTGTTTACGATTAAGGAGAAGTTTGGGAAGAAAAAAGGCATAAAAATAGCGTTTATCGGCGACGGAAATAATGTTTGCAATTCCCTTTTATATGGTTGCGCGAAACTGGGCATAGATTTAGCCGTTGCAACGCCGAAAGGTTATGAGCCGAAGAAAGAAATTTATAAAGAGGCAAATGAGGCTGCGAAATCATCGGGCGCTAAGATAGCGCATTATAATAACCCGAGTGAAGCCGTTTGCGATGCGGATATAATTTATACGGATGTTTGGACGAGCATGGGGCAGGAGAAAGAAAAAAAAGCGAGGGCTAAGGCGTTCAAGGGATTTCAGGTTAACTCTAAATTATGCTCTAACGCGAAAAAGGTTTATTGTATTATGCATTGTTTGCCCGCGCACAGGGGCGAAGAGATAACCGATGAATGCTTAGACGGGGCGCATTCCATCGTGTTCGAACAGGCGGAAAACAGGCTCCATATTATAAAGGCAATTTTACTTTTATTGTTAACGTGAGGAGAAGATGGCTAAAAAAGTAATATTGGCATATTCAGGCGGACTTGATACATCGGTTGCGATAACGTGGCTTAGTAAAAAAGGCTATGAGGTGGTCGCTTATATGGCCGATGTCGGGCAACGGGCGGACGTTACGACCTATAAGAAAAGAGCGCTAAAGACCGGCGCCATAAAGGTCGTGGTCGAAGATTTGAAGAAAGAGTTCGTCGAAGATTTTGTGATGAAGTCGCTTAAAGCGGGCGCTGTATACGAAGGAGCATACCTTTTGGCGACGGCGCTTTCGAGGCCATTGATAGCGAAGGGATTGGTCAAGACGGCCCAAAAAGAAAAGGCAAATTTTGTGGCGCACGGTTGCACGGGGAAAGGTAATGACCAGGTAAGATTTGAAGTATCCGTCGGGGCGCTGGACCCGAGTTTGAAAATTATAGCTCCTGTCAGGGAGTGGGAGCTTAAGACAAGGCAAGAAGAGATAGATTATGCGAAGAAGAATAATATTCCCATTGACACAACGAAGAAGAAACCGTACTCGATTGATGTTAATCTATGGGGAATATCGATTGAAAGTGGGAAATTGGAAGATCCTTATTATATACCTGGCGAAGATATATATCAGGTTACAAAGGGAATAAATAAGGCAAAGGCGGAGCCTGTCTATGTGGAGATAGAATTTAAAAACGGCATTCCGGTTAAATTAAACGGAAATGCGATGGAGGGCGTCTCTCTTATCTTGAAACTCGCCAAGATCGCAGGAGATGCAGGGGTGGGAAGAAGCGATATGATTGAGAACAGGCTCGTCGGAATTAAATCGAGAGAGATCTATGAAGCGCCCGCGGCTTGGACTCTTCATACGGCTCACAAAGCCCTTGAGAGCTTAGTGCTGGATAGAGAGCTTCTGCATTTTAAAGAAACTATTGCCCTTAAATATTCAGAACTTGTTTATTACGGACTTTGGTATACGCCTTTGAAAGAGGCGCTCGATAAATTTGTCGACGAGACGCAGAAATTTGTTAATGGAGTAG
>CAZXJX010000119.1:0-2267 GCA_964641235.1 uncultured Planctomycetia bacterium | reverse complement strand
TCAATCGTCGCCTGCGCTGCTCCATAATAATCTTCAACTATAAAATATGCCAAATTCTTTTTGGCCTCCATAGGGTGCATGCTTTTTATTTGTTGTAAATCTTCATCTGTAAGTAGCTCGTAATAGCTGTACATTAACTCATCCGATATAGACATTAACTTTCCGAAGATTTCTTTCGCCGGTTCGTTTATGCCGATATAATTATCGTAGGACTTTGACATCTTTTGGGCACCGTCCGTTCCCACCAGAAGCGGCATAGTTATTACGACCTGCGGCTCTATGTTATAGCGCTCCTGAATTGTCCGACCCATCAGCATATTGAATTTCTGGTCTTGTCCGCCGATCTCGATGTCTGCTCCGAGCTTTACTGAATCATAGGCCTGAAATAAAGGGTATAAAAATTCCAGAACGCTTATATCTTGGCCGCTTTTATATCTATTCAAAAAATCGTCTCGTTCCAAAATTCTAGCTATAGTCTGTTTCGCGACAAGCTCCGTAAACTCATACGGGGTCATTTTATCAAACCACTCTGAATTAAACTGTACTGCAAGATTTTTCATGTCTAGAATTTTAGAAATCTGTCTTTCGTAAGTTTTGGCATTTTCCCAAACTTCATCTCTCGAAAGACGCGGTCTAGTCTTAGAAACGCCTGTCGGATCGCCAATTAAACCCGTAAAATCCCCTATTAGAAATACTACCTTATGTCCAAGGTCTTGAAAATGTCTTAATTTTCTTAAGAGGACCGTATGACCCAAATGAATATCCGGCGCTGTCGGGTCAAAACCCGCCTTGATTATAAGGGGCTTTCCCTTTTTTAATTTTTCGACTAAAGCGCTTTCGGAAATTATCTCAACTACGCCGCGTTTTATGACTTCGAGTTGCTTTTTTATATCTTCCATATTACACCTTCAGGCTTAACGCGATCCTTCTCTCGGCATCGTCAACGCGCAACACCTTAACGGTAATTTTATCGCCGACCTTATAAGATTCCTCTAATTTGGCAGTCGGCTCTATGGGGAGTTCTGAGATGTGCGCAAGTCCCTCTAAATCCGGTGTTAACTCGACGAATAAACCGAAGTTCGTAATTTTTGTGATAACTCCTTCGACCGAAGTGCCGGGCTGAAACTTCGCCACAAACTCAGGCCACGGATCCGCAACAAGCTGTTTCATCCCCAAAGACAATTTTCTGTTTTCCGCGTCGACTGAAAGCACAACCGCATCTATCTTTTGGCCCTTCTTTAAAACTTCCGACGGATGATTTATCTTTCTCGTCCAGGAAATGTCGGAGTTATGCAGCAGGCCGTCAATGCCTTCTTCTAACTCTATAAATGCGCCGTAATCCGTAAAGGAGCGGACTTTTCCCTTAACCTGCGTACCAACCGTATATTTATTTGAAACCTCAAGCCAGGGGTTCATCTCTGTCTGTTTAATGCCCAATGCTATCTTCTGATTTTCTTTATCGACGTTCAACACCACCGCTTCTATAGTATCGCCGATTGCCAGAACCTCAGAAGGATGCCCTATTCTCTTTGTCCAAGATAATTCGGAAATATGAACCAAACCCTCAATCCCCTTTTCCAATTCCACAAATGCCCCGTAAGGCACTATATTAACGACCTTGCCCTTAACTCTGCTACCGACGGGATTTTTTGATTCGACCGTCTGCCAAGGATTCGGCGTCTTCTGTTTTAAACCTAACGAAAGTTTCCCCGTCTCTTTATCCATACCCAGCAGCACAACCTCGATTTTATCTCCC
Source organism: uncultured Planctomycetia bacterium (assembly GCA_964641235.1). Lineage (GTDB taxonomy): Bacteria > Omnitrophota > Gorgyraeia > Pluralincolimonadales > CAZUZR01 > CAZXJX01. Next base: position 511 of record CAZXJX010000119.1, on the reverse strand, counting down.
ACTGCCAATACCTCGCTCGGGTGCGAAATCCGCCCCCAAGACATATCGGTTATATGAAGCAGCCCGTCGACGCTGGGCCCGATATTAATAAATGCGCCGAAGTCGGTAATATTCTTGACCGTACCCTGAATGAGCTGCCCGGGCTTTAACTCATCCATAAATTTTCCCTTCGCCGCTTCTTTCTCCCTTAAGATGGCGTCTTTCCTTGAAACAACGATGTTCTTCCTCGGCTTATTTATTTTGATTATTATGAAATTCAATGTCTGCCCCAACAGTTGATTCAAATTTCCAAAGCCCTTAAGAAAAACCTGGCTGGCAGGCAGGAACGTTTCGACTCCGATATCTACGCTTAACCCGCCTTTCACTTTCCTCGTAACCCTGCCGCTTACCATATCGCCTTCTTTATGCTCTAAAATGATTTTCTCCCAGCCCTGCAAACGTTCTGCTTTTCTCTTCGACAGAACGACCATCCCCTCTTCATTCTCTTTAGATTCAATGAGGACTTCTATTT
>CAZXJX010000118.1:0-2269 GCA_964641235.1 uncultured Planctomycetia bacterium | reverse complement strand
ATGCAGATATGTCTTGGCTTGCTTTCTCTCTTGCTTTCTCTAATGATGTATTTAAAGAACCCTTCTCTATCCTTAGCTGATTTAGCTGGTTATTTAATGCGGCTATGTCTTGGTTTGCCGTGTTAAGTTTTCCCTCGGTTGCCTCAACCTTAGATTTGAGGGAATCTTTTTCTTCGATGGCTTGGTCTAAGAGTTGTTTCGAAGAGGCAAGCAGGGATTTTTTTTCTGCCGCGAGCTGGCTTAGCTGGTCATTTAATGCAGATATGTCTTGGCTTGCTTTCTCTCTTGCTTTCTCTAATGATGTATTTAAGGAACCCTTCTCTATCCTTAGCTGGTTTAGCTGGGCATCTAGGGAAGCTTTTTCCTGTAACAACTTTTGAGTATACCCTTCAAGTTCTGTAAGCGTCTGTTGTATGGACCGAAAAGGCGCTGACTGACTAACATTATCTTCCGCTACCGATAACAAATCAATTTTAGTGAAGAACCCGAAAAAAATAAAAACTCCTATAACTATAAGGATTGTTAATCTTATAACATTCTTCATCTTACCCCCCCCTTCAAGGTGTCCTTAGAGGATATAACTCTTTCTCCTTAAGTTCCTTTCTTGTCTCGTCAGTTAATATAACTGTTTTTTTCTGTATTTTTTCAATCGCCTTATCATATAATCTTCTCACGCTACGCAGGTATTTACTTTCCGGATAGTCAGAGATAAACCTCCCGCAGAGATCCCTCGTTTTGTAAAAATCATGCTGATAATAATAATATATATCAATTGCGCGATATGCGGCTTCAGGCGCCTTTGGGCTATGTGGAAATTGGGTCACTATATTTTCAAACAAACTTAACGCCTGCATCTTTCTGAACTTCGTATCTTTTCGGCGGCTCTCTAAGCCAACGCCTTTATCCAATTTGTCAGCCTTTTCAAAAAGTTTATACGCTAAACTTAATTCACCGGTCGGACCGATATTAACATAAATCTCTTCTTCCGACTTTTCACCTGCAAATTTGGCTTCTTCTCTCGAGCGCAATATCTTCGGCGTGATAAATACCGCCAATTCAGTTTGAGTTTGATCGTCGGAGCGATTGCTAAAGAGTAAACCTAATATCGGTATATCGCCTAATAAAGGGATCTTCGACCTCGTTTTGTCATCCTGCTGCTTTATCAACCCGCCGATGACTAGCGTCTCGCCTTCTTTTACGCGCACCATTGTATCGGCCTCTCGAGTCGTAATCCTGGGACCTGCATCTAATAGAGCAGAAACAGAACTTACTTCGGGATGTACCATCATCGTTATATAGCCGTCGGCATTTATCGAAGGGGTTACGCGTAACGTCGTGCCAACATCTATGAACTTCGTCGTCTCGGTCGTGCCGGTCGTCGTCTGCGTCCTCTCCTTATAAGGGACCTTCTCACCGATTACAATTCTTGCCTCACGATTGTTCAACACCGCTATAGAAGGAGAAGCCAAAAGGTGGGCTTTTTGGTCCCGAATTAATGCATCTAATGTCGCCGTTAACGATAATCCCTTAAAAGTTAAGGTATCGATTTTAAATTGCCCGCCTGACAACGAACTCGAAGGCCCTGCAACGGTAGTCGTTGCCTTCAATTCCTCTTGATATTCTGTATTACGTTGAAATAAAGCCTTCGCCGCTCCAGCAGGTTTATAATCTGCTGTCCATGTCACACCTAAATTCTGAAGGTCCTTCGAAGTGATATCCACTATTTTCACTTCGATGAGAACTTGTCGTGGCGGTATGTCTATGCCTTGAATGAGGTTCTTGACTTTATCTATATTTGCGGAAAAGTCCGTGATAATCAACATATTGGAAACCTCATCAACCTTTATATCTCCCTTTGGCGAAATGACCTTACGTAAAAGATTTTGCGCCTCAGCTGCTTTTAGGTATTTTAAAAATACTGGTTCGCTCATTAAATCAAAGCCCTCTGCAGCGCCAGTGCTTACATATATGACGTTTCCTCGTCGTGAATGGGCATAACCGCTCGCTGCCAATATCGCCTCCAACGCCTCGTCTAAAGTAACGTTCTTTAAGTTGATGGTAACCTTTCCTTTGACATCGGCACCGGTAACAAGATTAAACCCGTATGACCATGCCAGCGAACGTAAGACGGCGCTTATATCGGCATCCTTATAATCTAAGGAAATTATAGGATTGGTTTCGTTAGTGACTGCAACCTGGGCAGGCGTCACCGGTTCTGCGGGCAAAGGAGAGGGTTGCGTTGCCTCTTGCGCAAAAGTCGTATCCCCCA
>CAZXJX010000117.1:1739-2329 GCA_964641235.1 uncultured Planctomycetia bacterium | reverse complement strand
CTGAAATGCATTCCCTCAAAGTGAATTAAATTTACCGCTTCGTAACACCTGTCAATCGCATCTTTTATATCGCGGCCTAGCGCCGTTACGTTTAGGACCCTTCCGCCCGATGTGACAATCTTATCGCCTACCGCTTTTGTCCCCGCATGAAATACAAAAATATCCTTTAGATTTTCGAAGGCATCTAACCCTTCTATCTCAAATCCGGTTTTATATGTCCCCGGATAACCCTCCGACGCAATCACGACCGAAACACAAGGCCTCTCATCCCATTCTAACGAAATTGCATCTATCTCTTCGTCGAGCGACGCCTCTATCAATTCAACCAGATCGCTTTTTAATCTAGGGAAAATCGCCTGCGTCTCCGGGTCTCCGAACCTCGAATTAAATTCCAAAACCTTAGGGCCTGAATTAGTCATCATGATTCCGGCGTATAGAACACCTTTATACGGGACCTCTTCGTTATGCAACCCGTCTATCGTCGGTATTATTATATCCTTCATTACTTCATCGAGGACTTTTGACGAAATAATCGGTGCCGGTGAATATGCCCCCATCCCGCCAGTATTTTCGCCTTTATCGCCGTCATA
>CAZXJX010000117.1:0-1721 GCA_964641235.1 uncultured Planctomycetia bacterium | reverse complement strand
TTTTGTGGTCCTGACTGGATGCGAGCGGCGCTATATCTTCGCCGTCCGTTACGACGATGATCGAGGCCTCTTCGCCCTCCAAACATTCTTCTATTATCACCCGACTTCCCGCATCTGAAAAAATCTTCTCTTCCATAACCGATGTTATGTTTTTAATCCCCTCTTCTTTCGACTCACAGACAATGGCGCCTTTGCCGCCGGCAAGCCCATCGGCTTTTATTACGAATTTACCTCTTAGACTTTTAATGTGCTCCTTGGCTTTAGCGGAATTATCAAAAATTTCAAATTCGGCGGTCGGAATCCCGATTTTTTTCATCAACATTTTCATAAATACCTTGCTCGACTCAATCCTTGCCGCTTCTTTCATCGGGCCGAAAATTCGCAAGCCCTTTGAATTAAACTTATCTACTATGCCTTTTGCAAGCGGCGCCTCGGGGCCCACAACGGTTAAATCTATCCTTTGCTTTGCCGCATATCCGGCCAATTTATCTATATCATCCGCTCTTATTTCGACGCATTCGGCGACTTGTGCGATTCCGCCGTTTCCCGGCGCGCAGTAAATTTTATCGACGCTTTTTGACTGCGCCAATTTCCAAAGTAGCGCATGCTCCCTTCCGCCCGAACCTATGACTAAAATTTTCACCCCGTCAGAAACCTCCTGTACACTACCCCGTTAGAACAACAGTTTCTAACGGGGTTCATATCAGTTTTACTTCGCCTCTGCCTTTTAATACGGAACCGATGTTCCAAGAATTTATTCCGAACCTTGCCAACAAATCCCTCGCCGGCTTAATATCTTTCTGCGAAATCACCACGACCATCCCCAGCCCCATATTAAAGGTGCGATACATCTCTTGTTCCGATACTCGGCCCTTTTGTTGTATCAATTTAAAAATATTCGGCACGGGCCAGCTCCCCTTAACTATAACGAGCGATTTATCTTTCGGCACGATCCTCGGAATCTTCTCTAAAAATGCGCCGCCAGTTACGTGAGCAACGCCTTTTATATTTACCTTCTTCTTTAATGCCAAAACGGGTTTTACATAAATTTTTGTAGGTCTTAACAATTCTTTCGATAGGGATTTTAATCTCGGCTGCGAGAATACCCGCCTAACCAAAGAGTAACCGTTCGAATGCAGGCCGTTCGACTCAAGCCCTAATACAATATCGCCGACTTTTATCTTCGAGCCATCTATTATTTCATTCTTTTCGATGGCTCCTACGCAAAATCCCGCTAAATCGTATTCTCCTTCTCTATAAAATCCGGGCATCTCAGCCGTCTCGCCGCCGACCAAGGCGCAACCTGCTTGCCTGCAACCTTCAGCGATGCCTTTTACTACATCAACCAAAACTTTTTTGTCTATCTTGCCCGTCGCTATGTAATCCAAAAAGAATAGCGGCTCGGCGCCGGTCGTTACAACATCATTTACGCTCATCGCAACCAAGTCTATTCCGACGGTGTCGTGTTTATTGACTAAAAATGCCACCTTCAGTTTCGTACCTACTCCGTCCGTCGATGAGACCAAAATGGGATTTTTATATTTCGCCGATTTTAATTCGAATGTCCCGCCGAATGAGCCTATCTTTGCGCTTGCGCCGGTTCGCTTTGTAGAGCTCGCAAGTTTTTTTACCGCTTCTACAAAAATATTTGTCTTATCTATATCGACCCCCGCCTTTTTATAAGTTAGCCCCATTTTCGTTTAGTACCCTTTATGTTCTGT
>CAZXJX010000116.1:0-2370 GCA_964641235.1 uncultured Planctomycetia bacterium | reverse complement strand
AAATAGGATGTGTCCCTATTTTTTTGAGGAAATGTTACTTTATATATTCCGCTTCCTCTTCGTGCTGCTTAAGGAATTCCGCCTCTGCCTTCGTCATCTTAGGCAAAATAATGATTTCTACCCTTCTATTCTTCTGTTTGCCCTCCGGCGTATCGTTAGAAGCAACTGAGCGGTATTCGCCGTATCCTGTTGCTTGCAATCTCTTAGGTGCGGTCCCTTTATCTTCCAAATAATGCAACACCGAAGTCGCCCTCGCCGTAGAAAGTTCCCAATTAGATTTCCAGCCGGAATATTTTATCGGCTCGTTATCCGTATGGCCTTCGACTGCGATATTCCTATCAGCGACTTTATCAGTTATAACTTTCGCGACCTTGTCTAAAACATCGTGTGCTTCATCCCTAATCTTCGCCTTCCCGGAGTCAAACAAAACTTCGGCAACGAACGTTACGACCAATCCGCGTTCTTCCAAACCGACGGTCACGCCCTTCTCTCCTCGAAGCCTTCTTTCTAATTCGGCTTTCGCCGCTTCGAGTTCCCTTCTCTCCTGATCCCTTAATAATTTCAGCCGCTCAACCTCGGCCCTTAAATCCTCTATCCTCTTGGTGTCGCTGGGCCTTCCCTTATAAATACCGATTGCGCAACCCGATAAAATAAATGTCGATGCCAAAATGGAAGTAAGTACTATATTCTTATAAATTCTCACGCCGTCCTCCTTTCTCTATTTTCCTTGAACCTGTAAAAGATACTTGCTCAATTTCGTCCATGTCTTGCGACCGACTTTACCGTCGGCGGTCAACCCGTTCGCCGCCTGAAAATCCTTAACTGCCTTCTTTGTTTTAGGGCCGATTTTACCGTCTATTGAGCCGGGACCGAATCCGGCATTTTTTAGCGCGGTCTGAATCTGCCTGTTCTTCGTCGCTTCATCAGGCGCAAGTTGGACAGAAATCTCTTGCGGTTTTTTCTCCTTTAATTCCGCATCGATCGGCGACGGCGGCGGCAACTCTTCCGGCTTGATTAATTCGACTTCGGGTTGGGTTATTTCTAAAGAGGGCGGTTGTTGTGCCTGTTTTACTTTTCTGCCCATCGCCAACACCGAGCTCGTAACCAAAACAAGTAAGGCCACGATAAACAACGCATAAATTACTCTTTTACTCATAATGCCTCCTTAATGATGCAAAATAAAGATTTATTTTTTAATATCTTTGGCTGGCAATTCCTCTTCCTGCGGATATCCTTCGCTTTCTTTTATGGGACGGATTTTTGTCAAATCCCAATTCGCTTTTCCGCCATAAGCGACAAACGAAATCCCGGTTAGCTTGAGGCCCTCAAGCCCTAAGTCTTCCGAATACACCTCTAATTTTTCCCACTTTCCGGCGTTGGGTAAAACGCCGTAATAGAGCATCGGCTCGTCGTTGTTGTAAACGAATATCTCTTCTTCCCCTTCCCAGTAAACCCCGACTTCGCCGTCATTCGCTCCGTTTTCGACGCTGAATTTAAGCATAATGCCTTTCGGGATTTCGTTTGGGTCTAAATATACGTATTGCTCTATCACAGAATCTTTAGGAATTTCAATCGGATTCGATTTATAAGAATGCTGCGTCATTTCTTTCTTGGCGGGTTCGGTATGCGATTTCTCGCCGCTGTATTTTAAAATACTGTCCCAGTTCCAAGTCCCTTCTATCTGCGAGCCTTCGGGCAAGGAATCATCTATTAAGACTTCCCCTGGCCCCTCTTTTGGCTTTTCTTCAGAAACAGCGGGCGTAGACGGAGTTTCTTGGGGTTGAGGCTGTGCCTCAGCTGGTTGCGGAGATTCGACGGGAGCAGCAGGTTGAATTTCTGAGGGCGCTTCCGGAACGCCGCTTGGCTCCTGCGAACTTATTTTACTTGTATATGAAATTATAGCGAGAATTGCTACGATTACGAAGACGGGCCTTTTCACAGAAGTTACTCCTTTAAAATTTAATATTAACAAAAAAATAATTTAATGTCAAACGAAAACGATGATTAAAACTAGACCTAAACTATGCACGGAAACGAGTCAAGCTATAAGCCAATGCCGATATCGCCGCTGAACAGGGAATCGTTAATATCCATGCCCATACGATCCGCCCGGCGATCCCCCACCGGACCGCACTCAACCGTCTGAGTGAGCCTACGCCCATGATGGAACCCGTAATGGTATGTGTTGTACTCACGGGAATGCCAAACGCTGAAGCGATAAATAACGTAATGGCTGCGCCGGACTCCGCGCAAAATCCGTCCACCGGCTTAAGCTTAGTGATCTTCTGCCCCATCGTCTTTACGATACGCCATCCTCCAAGCAGCGTGCCCAAAGCGATAGCGGCATGGCACATGATAACCTGTCTCTTA
>CAZXJX010000115.1:0-2374 GCA_964641235.1 uncultured Planctomycetia bacterium | reverse complement strand
TTTTCTTTTCTATTGACGCTATAAGCTAATTTCTATATTATATATGATTACCTATGGGCAATAGAATTGTTAAGGTTGGTATGGGGCAACTGTTAGTTGAAGGCGGAGAGCCGGAGAGAAACCTCCAAAGGGCCGAGAAGATGGCCAGGGAGGCGTCTCAGAAAGGATGCGAAATCATATTGTTGCCCGAAGTTTTAGACTTGGCATGGACGCATCCGAGCGCTAAAACGGAGGCACAGCCTATACCGGGCCCTTATAGCGATAGACTTTGTAAGGCTGCTCGTGAATTAGGGATCTACGTATGTGCCGGACTAACAGAGAAATATAAAGAACGCGTATATAACACCGCAATATTCGTTGACAAAAACGGAGAAATTTTATTAAAATACCGCAAAATAAATCTTCTAACCGTAGAACAACCATTCTATTCCGTCGGCCATTCATTATCAGTTATTGATACGCCTTTCGGGATAATCGGCGTTAATATTTGTGCAGACAATTACTTAGATGGCTTGCCGATCGGGCATGCTTTAGCCAGAATGGGCGCGCAAATCATATTATCGCCTTCTTCGTGGACCGTCGATTATATAATCGATGAAACCCAAGACCCATATAAAGAAAAATGGATTAAACCCTATTCGATTTTAGCAAAACTTTATGACGTCGTTGTCATAGGCGCGACCAGCGTTGGTTATATTGTAGGCGGCCCTTATGAGGGGAAGAAGATGGTTGGATGCTCCATAGCGGTTAATAAAAATGGGGTTATAGCGAGAGGCCCTTATTTGGAATTTGCCGGAGAGCTCATTCCGGTGGATATAGAGGTTCCCGAGAGGAAGGAGAAGGGGACAGAGATAGGCGAAATGTTAAAAAGGAAGGGTTATAAATTTGACGGTCTAGATGGTTTGACGGGTTAATCAAATCAGGAGGCTTTCCTTTACATTCGAAAATTTTTATGATATCATATGCGCCTTTAAATAGGAGATAAAATTGGCACCGATTACGAACGGAAAGACTTTAACCGAAGAGATTAAACGACGTGAGGCAGATACCGGCTTGACGCCGGTCGAGACAGCTCTTCGTAGTGAGAAGCCCATAGAAGGTTTTAGGCGCTGCGATAGATGCATAATGGATACAACCGCTCCCGGCATCATTTTTGATGAAAGAGGAGAGTGTGGTTTCTGTAAACTGCACGATAAACTCGATAAGTTATATCCGTTAAACGAGGAAGGGCAGAGGAAGCTTAATAACCTAATAGATAAGATTAAAAAAAGCGGGAAAGGGAGAAAATACGATTGTATTATCGGAGTAAGCGGCGGTAGGGACAGCGCCGCTTTATTATATTTTGCAAAAAGAAAATGGGGCCTGAAGCCGTTAGCCGTTCATTTTAACGATGGCTTTGATAATCCGGTTGCGGGAGAGAATATAAAAAACGCCGTTCGGATTTTAAACGCTGATTTAAGGACCATAACATCGGATTGGAGAGAATCGAAGGATATTAGGATATCTTTTTTGAAGGCATCCGTGCCTAATTTGGAGGTCGGCACCGATCTCGGGATATTTACCGCTTTATACGGAGTGGCGGCGAAAGAGGATGTCAAGTATGTTCTTACAGCGCACTCCTTTAGAACCGAAGGGATATCACCGCTTACTTGGAATTATTTAGATTATAGATACCTCAATGCCGTCCTGGAGAAATTCGGAACTGTAAGACTGAGAAAGTGGAGAGCCGAAGATCCCGGATATAATTTATCCATTTTCCATTTATTTTATTATATGGTTTTAAGAGGAATAAAGTTTGTTACTCCAATGTATTATGTTAAATATATTCGAGAAGAGGTCGAACCGATTATAAAGGAAGAGCTAGACTGGGTGAATCCAGGCGCCCATTATTTTGATGACTTATGGCAAAGTTTGCTTTATTACGTATATAGGGTTAAATTTAATGTTGACAAAAGGAAGTTTAATTATTCGGCCCTAATCCGTTCGGGACAGATGACGAGAGAAGGGGCATTAGAACGGGTCAAAAGCGTTTATGTAATAGAGGATCCTAAAGTAATAGCGCTTTGCATAAAGCGTTTAGGGATTACGCGTGAAAAACTAGAGGAGTTTATCTCATATCCGCCTAAGACGTTTCAGGATTATCCTACATATTATAATTACATAAGGTTATTTAAATTCCCAATTAAGATTGCAAGTAAGCTGAATATCATTCCTGCAGGAACCTATGATAAGTTTTTTACTTGCGTTTGATCTGCGCAAGACATTTCCTATTTTAATATTACTCATCTGTTCTTCCGGATTAATTTTTGCGCAACAAGAGCAGCCTAAACAAGAACCTCCCAAAAAAGAGACCTGCGTTTCCTGCCACAGTAAA
>CAZXJX010000114.1:2123-2424 GCA_964641235.1 uncultured Planctomycetia bacterium | reverse complement strand
GCTTTAAGGGCGCCACTTGGCTTAGAAGCGGCCGAATCAAGTCTATCGAATTTCGAAAATAAGAGTCGCTATAAAAGCGAAACGAAGCATCCCTACGGTATTAGACGTCATGGAAGTATGATGGATGAATACTATTATGATGTTAAAAGCTTCTACAAACTTCTTATAGACCCAGAATCGCCTGATGAAGAAGAGGAGGAATAATATAATGAATAAATATTTGCTCGGTTTTATTTTATCTATTTTTTTTGCAACATCGTTTTTCGATATCGGTTATTGTTCGGAGCGTAAATTGTTGCCG
>CAZXJX010000114.1:0-2113 GCA_964641235.1 uncultured Planctomycetia bacterium | reverse complement strand
TGATATATCCGGGAAAATTCTAGACAAGGATGGGAAGGAAATTTCCGGGGATGTAACTTTGATAATCAAAGTTAGTAAACACAAAGATGATGCTTCAAATATGTATGGATTCGTTGAAATCAAGGATACTTTAGAGCTGAAATCGCAGGGAAGCCGTTTTAGCTGGACAGGAGAAGCTACCAGCGTTTCTGTTTTAGCGCAAAAGGACGGGTATTATAGCACGGAGGTAGATGTTCCATTTTCGGGAGGTCCTGATATTGTGAATGAAAAATATGTTTTTATACCATTCCGGCTAACCGCAAAAGACATCCTGATTTATCTTATTCCGAAGGGTGTTCCTTCCACCCTTGAATATACCGAAGGTGGGGTTATTCCTCGTATAAAAGACAAGGAATCCGGCGGCAAGCAATGCGGCTGGTCCTTCTTGAAAAGATGGTACTTTCCCGTTGATGGCAAGGAGCCTGTGGATATAGTTCGTGGCGTAAATGAAAATGGAAAAAGTACGTACACCATTAAGGAACCAGGCGGATTCATATACTTTGAAGGCTATCCTAAATTCGAAAACAGCACGGAGCGAAATTACGCCGACTTCGATTTAATGCCCGAAGCCCCTGAGACAGGCTACGTCTCAACCTTTGTCCCAGCAGAACATAAACCTGACGACAGGGATCAAAAGTTTTGTTATTTTAAAACAGCTAATGGAAAATATGGAAAGATGCAATTCAGCGGAGGCCTCGACTACTACCTCCAACCCGACGGCTCGAGGAATTTAGAAGTGGGGGAGAAGATAGATAAGGATCCATTAAATCCTGTTGAAGCCGAATGGATGGGGTATGATTAGTAACTATGGAACATCTCTCAAAAGGGCGTCTCATTTAAACCCCCAAAGCCGTTCCAAGAACTGATGACCCTGAGCCCTATCCCATAGATGAATAAACTTTTTTAAGAAAACTACACCTTCACAGGCCCAACCCTTCTCTCTCCGGGCAAGGCAAGGAAAACAACGCACAACAAAAAATTTTACTTGACAAAACTATATTTTAGAAGTATATTACTCCCTGAGTAGGGAGTAGATTAAGAAGATGCACAACCTATATCTAACTAAAGACTTAGCGCGTTTGACCGGCCTATCTATAGATACTGTCAAATTCTATCTAAAGATTGGTTTAATATCGGAAATAGGTAGAAGCCCAGAGACGAATTTCAGGTATTTTGATGATTCCACCGTTGAGACGCTTAATAAAATAATTAGATTGAGAAGGCAAAAGCGTTCAATTCAAGAAATTAAAGCGGCCCTAACCGATAAAGGGTATGGCGATGAGCTATTATAAGGCCCTGAGTTTAGAGAAGGAGCCGTTCTCGACCAGCCCGGACCCCGCATTCTTTTATCGTTCGCAGTCTCACGATTCCGCCCTTAAACGATTAGAAATAACGATAAGATTAAGGCGTGGCCTAAATCTCGTCCTTGGCGATGTCGGCACCGGCAAGACCACGCTATGCCGCACTCTCGTTCAGGCATTTCACGGCGAAGATAAATATATTTTTCATATGATCCTGGACCCGAATTATAAAAGCGAATTTCAATTTTTGGAAAGTTTAATAAAGATGTTCGGAATGAAACCCGAGTTTCGTTCAACGTTGGATTATAAGGATGCGATTGAAAAGTATCTTTTTCAGAAAGGCGTAACCGAAGATAAGACTATCGTGCTTTTGATAGATGAGGGCCAAAAATTAAATGCGAATCAACTCGAGATACTCCGGATACTTTTAAATTATGAAACTAACGAATATAAACTGTTGCAGCTCATTATATTGTCGCAGATGGAACTGCTCCCGCGCTTAAGGAAGATCAGGAATTTTATGGATAGGATAGCTTTGAAATATATCATAAATCCTTTGGACGAAAAAGAGACGAAGGAAATGATTATCTTTAGATTAAAGCAGGCGGGATACAACGGTTCTGCTCCTTTGTTTACCGATGAGGCGATAAATTTGATTTATGAACACACTCAAGGTTACCCCCGCAGAATAGCCCTTTTATGCCACGACTGCCTTGAGCTTTTGATAATGAATGAGAAGTCTCAGGTGGATTGTGATTTGATCAACGAGATAA
>CAZXJX010000113.1:0-2446 GCA_964641235.1 uncultured Planctomycetia bacterium | reverse complement strand
GATCAATATCTGGGTTTGCGCGCAATGCGCAGTCAACTCTTTTGCCTAATCTGTGCGCAATCCTATCTATCAAGGCAAGTTCAGGCAGAGACTCGACATTAAAAAATAAAATGCCCGCTTTTATTGCAGATTCTATCTCGCCCTCGGTTTTCCCAACGCTCGCATAAACTATCTTTTTTGGACTGCAGCCGACTTTAAGCGCTTTATACAACTCGCCGCCTGAGACTACATCCAGCCCCGCACCCGCTTTTACAAGCGCCCTTAAAACAGCTAGATTTGAATTCGCCTTCATCGAAAAACAGATTAAGGGATTTAACCCTCTAAAGGCAGCTACTAATTTTCGATAATGGTCAGCCAGCGTCTTATAACTATAAAGATAAAGCGGCGTGCCGACCGAGGAGGCAATTTTGTCAATCCTCACATCCTCGCAATATAATTCATTTCTCCGATATTTAAATTCGTGCATTTATTTTAATTTTTCTTTCCAGGCTTTTAATTGTGCCTTAACTCGCGACGGGCTTGTTGCCCCTTGCGAACCTTTAGACTGAACCGAAAGTTTAGGACTTAATAATTTAAATGTATCCCTTTCAAATTTCGGGGAGAATTTTTTCAATTCTTTCAAGCCAAGCCCTGAAATTCTTTCTTTTTTCTCCAGCGTAGAACTTATCAGTTTTCCTACTATTGTATGCGCTTCCCTTGAAGATACTCCCTTCTTAATCAGATATTCTGCCAAATCAGTCGCATATAAGGACTCGTCCAGAAGCGCCCTCTCAATATTACCCTTGTTTATTTTTATGCCCCTTATCAATTTCGCAAAAATAGACAGCGCCTTCGATATCCTCTCGACAGAATCAAATAGCGGTTCCTTATCGTGCTGCATATCCCTGTTATACGTAAGTGGCAACCCTTTCATCATTGTCAGAGCTGCAATTAAATTACCGTAAATTCTGCCTGTCAATCCTCTAACTAGTTCAAGAAAGTCTGGGTTTACTTTCTGCGGCATAATGCTTGAGCCCGTGCAGAATTTCTGGTCTATCTCGATGAAGCCAAATTCAGGCGTCGCCCAGATAATAAGGTCCGAAGCAAGCCTTGAAAGGTGCATCGAAACCAAAGACAGCGAGCTTAAGAATTCGATTAAATAATCCCTGTCGGAAACACTGTCCATGCTATTTTCGGAAACTTTTGAGAATCCCAATAATTTCGCAACGTATTTCCTGTCGATATTCAACGACGTCCCCGCCAATGCGCAAGAGCCCAACGGCAAAACATCAGCCATATGATATACGTAATGCAACTTACCTTTATCTCTCTCAATCATCTCGCAATACGCCAACATATGATGTGCCAAAAGCACTGGTTGCGCGTGTTGCAAATGCGTAAAAGCCGGGATGATAACGTCGATATTGTTCTGAGCAAAATTCACAAGTGATTTTTGTAAGTTACGGATTAAATCATATATCTCGCCAATTTTCTCCTTGCAATACATCCTCGTATCCAAAGTCACCTGGTCATTTCTCGATCTCGCGGTATGCAGCTTCAGCGCCGCCTTACCGACTATCTCTCCTAAAATATTTTGAATGTTTGTATGTATATCCTCGGCATCAGGGTCATATTTAAATTTGTCGCTTTGAATTTCTTTTAATATTGCATTTAGGCCCTTTACAAGCGCATCTGAATCTGTCTTTGGAATTATCCTGCATCTGCCGAGCATCTTAGCATGGGCTATCGAGCCTAGGCAATCATACTTCGCCAGCCTGTAATCGAAATTTATGCTTGAGGAAAATTCCTCAAATTCAGGGTCCTGAGATTTTTCAAACCTCCCGCCCCATAATTTCTTTTTCATTTTTTATATGACCCCTTGTATGGTAATCCCCAAATCTGAATGAAACCCTTCGCTAACGATTGGTCGAATTTATCGCCCTTCTCATATGTGGCGAGTTCCTTTTTATAAAGAGAATTCGGCGACTTCCTTCCGACGACAATGCAATGGCCCTTATGGAGTTTAAGTCTGACTACTCCATTAACAAATTTCTGCGTCTCGTCGACAAATTTATCGAGCGCCTCTTTTAAAGGCGTATACCATAGCCCGTAATAAACGAGTTCCGAATATTTAAGAGCGACAGTTTCTTTAAAATGTAAAAGCTCTCTATCCAGCACCAAGCTCTCAAGGGCTTTGTGAGCGGTATGAAGCGTCCACGCCGCGGGCGCTTCATAAATCTCTCTCGATTTAATTCCGACGAGCCTGTTCTCTATCATATCGCTTCTTCCCACGCCCGCGTCACCTGCTATTTTGGCGAGTTTCAAGATAAGAGAGACGCCCTCCATCGCCTTTCTGTTTAATTTCACGGGAACGCCGTTTTTAAATTCTATCTCCACATAGACAGGCTCCGCCTTTGCCTTATCTATTCCCTTTGTAACCTGATATATATCTTCGCCAGGTATATAA
>CAZXJX010000112.1:0-2496 GCA_964641235.1 uncultured Planctomycetia bacterium | reverse complement strand
ACTTTATCTTTTGCGTCGAGCTTAATAACTCGCACACCCTGCGAAGCTCGGCCTGTTGAGCGAATATCCTTGACCGGACAGCGAACTATAACGCCCCTTTCCGTAATCAACATTATCTCGTCTTTATCAAAAACGGTCTTTAAGCCAACCGCTTCGCCGTTTTTCTTTGTGACCCTGATGTTTATAATTCCCTTGCCGCCTCTGCTCTGACTTCTGTATTCCTTAAACTGCGTCCTTTTGCCGAAGCCCAAGGAAGTAACCGTAAGAACCGTCGCCTCGGCGTCTACAATTTCCATAGCGATCACTTCATCCTTCTTGCTAAGTCTTATGCCTTTAACGCCCTTTGCCGAGCGGCCCATATCCCTGACCTGGGACTCAGGAAACCTTATCGCTTTCCCTTCTCTCGTCGCAAGTAATATCTCTTTTTTACCATCGGTTGGCACAACGCCGATTAATTCGTCGTCCTTCTCTAAGGTAATCCCCACGATTCCGCCTTTCCTCGGGTGGCTGTACGCTTCGAGCGATGTCTTTTTAATCGCGCCCTGCCTCGTCGCCATAATCAAAAAATGGCCTTCTTTAAATTCTTTCACGGGGACAAATGCGCTTATGGTCTCGCCTTGCTGTAATTCCAGTAGATTTATAATCGCTTTGCCCTTGGCCTGCTTTCCCGCTTGCGGGATATCATAGACCTTCAGCCAATGCACGCGACCTTGATTCGTAAAAAACAGCATGTGCTCATGCGTCGACGCGATAAAGAGGTGCTCTACAAAATCCTCATCTTTTACCTCTGCGCCCGTTACGCCCCTGCCGCCGCGTCGTTGTTTGCGATAACCGGATACGGGCAAGCGTTTGATATAGCCCGAATGGCTTATCGTTATTACAACGTCTTCTTCCGCTATTAAATCTTCGACTTCTAATTCCTCGATTTCTCCTATGATATCAGTCCGCCTTTCGTCTCCGTATTTCTCTTTCAATTTCAATAATTCATCTTTAATGATCTGCAATACTTTCTTCTCGCTCTTTAAAATAGATTCGTATAATTCTATCTTCTTTATTAAATCTAAATATTCTTCCTCTATCTTCTCACGCTCAAGAGCGGTCAATCTCTGAAGCTGCATTTCCAAAATCGCCTGCGCCTGAATCTCGGTCAAATCGAATTTTTTAACTAGTGCGTCCTTTGCGTCTGGCACAGACTTGGATTTCTTGATTGTCTCGATAACCTTATCTAAATTCGCGAGGGCTTTCTTTAGCCCTTCTAAAATATGCGCCCTCTCCTGTGCGCGTTTTAGTTCGAACTTCGTCCTTCGCGTAACAATTTCTTTTCTGTGGCCTATATAGCATTCCGATATCTGTTTTAGGTTTAGAACTCTCGGCCGCTTGTCAACGAGCGCGAGCATAATTACGCCGAAGGAAACTTCAAGCTGGGTATGTTTGAAAAGTTGATTTAATACAACCTGCGCATTTCCGTCTCGTTTAAGTTCGACTATAACTCTTAAGCCGTCCTTATCCGATTCGTCTCGAATATCCGATATGCCTTCGACTTTCTTATCCTGCACTAACTGCGCCATCGATTCTATCAAGTTAGATTTATTGACCTGATACGGGATCTCGGTGATAACTATTGATTCTTTTCCCGACTTCTGTGATTCTACCCCGGCCCTCGCTCGGATTTTAAGAAGCCCTCGCCCAGTCGCATACGCCTGCTTTATCCCTTCCCGCCCGCAAATAATTCCACCCGTCGGGAAATCCGGCGCTTTTATTATCTTCATCAAATCCTTTACGGAAATATCGGAATCATCTATAAGAGCTATTATGCCGTCTACGACTTCCGATAAATTATGCGGCGGTATATTCGTCGCCATACCGACGGCGATTCCGGATGAGCCGTTCACGAGCAAATTGGGCACCGTCGCAGGAAGTATGACGGGTTCCTGCAGCGATGCGTCAAAGTTCGGCATAAAATCAACCGTATCTTTTTCTAAATCGGCGAGCATCTCATCGGTAATCGCCGCCATCCTTGCCTCGGTATATCGCATTGCTGCCGGCGCGTCCCCATCGACACTGCCAAAATTTCCTTGCCCCTCGATTAATGGGTATCGAAGCGAGAAATCCTGAACCATCCTTACCAAAGTATCGTAAACTGCCACGTCGCCATGTGGGTGATATTTTCCAAGACATTCGCCCACAATCCTCGCCGATTTTTTATATGGCTTGGTATGTTCTAAGTTTAATTCTTTCATGGCATATAAAATCCGACGATGAACCGGTTTTAGTCCGTCTCTTACATCGGGCAAAGCCCTTCCTACTATTACGCTCATCGCGTAAGAGATGTAAGAATCCTTCATCTCGTCTTCAATATAAACCGGAACTATCTTCTCATTGCGCGCATACATAAGAAATTACTTACCTCCTTTTGCTTGTCCTAATTTTAAATATCGAGGAATCTTACTTCGGGCGCATGCCTTTCGATAAACTCCCGCCTCGGCTCAACCGCGT
>CAZXJX010000111.1:0-2513 GCA_964641235.1 uncultured Planctomycetia bacterium | reverse complement strand
GCCCAGTTTAAAACCAAGACCCAGATTAATATATTTCTTATTCTGGTATATTTATTATCGCTCATATCTTCTTCTTGCCTTGAAACGCTATTATAAGCGGGCTTGCGATGTAAACTGTCGAATAAACTCCTGAAATAAAGCCTACGAGAAGGATGAAAGCAAAGTCGTTCAAGACCTCGCCGCCGTAAATCAACAGCACAACTACAACCATCAAAACCGTAAACGAAGTAAGCAGCGTCCTCGATAAAGTTTGATTTACACTGATATTTATCAATTCCGGAAGCGTAGCTTTTCGCAACAGTCTGGCGTTCTCTCTGATTCTGTCGTAAATTACTATCGTATCATTTATCGAATAACCGGCGATGGTAAGTAGCGCCGCTACTATGGTGAGCGTCATCTCGCGATTGGTAAATGCCATAAAACCAACGGCAACGAAAACGTCGTGAAAGAGAGCGATAACGCCGGCTACCGCGAAATTCCAGTGCTTGAACCTGAACGCAACATAAACTAAAATGCCTAATAACGAATACAGCAATGCGTATATTGCCTTCATACGTAATTGATGCCCGACAGAAGGGCCGACTTTATCAACTTTTATAATCTCGGCTCTGTTGTCCTTAAAGGCCTCTTTAAATTTATTTGAGATCTCATTCGTCACATCCCCCGGCGTTCGTATGATTAACTCGGTAGGGTCGTCTTTAACCTGTTGAATTGACGCATCGCCTAAATTTATTTCTTTTAAAACGGCCCTGGCTTCTTCTATTTTGACCGGTTTTTCAAATTTGAATTCCTGAACTTGGCCGCCGGTAAAATCTATTCCGTAACTCTTCTCGCCCTTCATAAAGAAGGCGGCTAAACCGCCGAATATAATCACTAAAGAAATGACGTAACAAATCCGGCGTTTTCCGATAAAATCTATTCTAGTTTCGCCTATAAGTTTTAGCATATGCAACTTTGTAAAACCCTTCCATCGCAAGAGCAGTTCGAAGATTGCCCTGGTAACAAAAATTGCGGTAAATAAACTCGCCAGAAGTCCTATCGTCAATGTGACCGCGAAACCGCGGATAGGGCCTGTTCCGAATTGAAATAACAAAAAGGCGGCTATTAATGTCGTTACGTTCGAATCCAATATCGCGGAAAATGCCCTGTCGTAACCTAAAAATATCGCCTGCCGCAACGGCTTGGACGCTTTCAGCTCCTCGCGAATCCTTTCATAGATTAAGACATTCGCATCGACCGCCATACCCAAAGTTAAAATAATACCTGCGATGCCGGGCAAAGTCAAAGTCGCATGAAAATAAGACAACGCACCCAATAAGATTATAAAATTTAATGTTAAAGCTATGTTCGCAATAAGTCCTGCAAATAAATAATAGA
The DNA here is from genome assembly GCA_964641235.1 of uncultured Planctomycetia bacterium. Classification (GTDB taxonomy): domain Bacteria; phylum Omnitrophota; class Gorgyraeia; order Pluralincolimonadales; family CAZUZR01; genus CAZXJX01. The sequence continues at coordinate 1,136 of CAZXJX010000111.1, read as the reverse complement.
CTGCCATAAAGATGACAACCAAAATGGCCCCTATCAACGTGGCCTTAATTCCGGAACGAATCGAATCTTGACCCAACAGCGGGCCTACGGTTCTTTCTTCCTCGATATAAACCGGAGCCGGCAACGATCCGACTCTTAAAACGATCGCCAAATCACTCGCTTCATCCTGCGTGAACCTGCCGGTAATCTGCGCTTGCCCTGACGGAATCGGTTCCCTTATGACGGGAGCGGATTGGACTTTACCGTCTAAAACTATCGCAAGCCTTTTGCCGACATTCTCCTCGGTTATCTTCGCGAATTTCTTTGCGCCTTGAGCATTAAATTCCAAAGAGACATACGGTTCATTAAAATGAGTCTGACTGAAGCTCATATAAGCGCTCGTTAAGGCATCGCCCATTAGAACGGCTTCCTTTTCTATTAAAAGAGGGTTTGCGTCTTCATCCTTTTGTAATTCGTAACCTTCCGGAACATTGCCCTTCAACGCCTGGCTTAATTTTTCCGCATCGTCCGATACTAATTTAAATTCCAATAATGCCGTCTTCCCGATTAACTTCAGCGCCCTGTCCCTATCTGTTATGCCGGCAAGTTGCACGACAATCTCATCTTTGCCCTGTCTTAATATCACGGGCTCCCTTACACCAAATTCGTCTATTCTATTCCTAATGACCTCCAGCGCCCTGTCCGCCGCATCCTTGCGCGCATCCTCGGGTATCTTGCTCGTATCGACTTTTAATACGAGGTGCATTCCGCCCTGAAGGTCGAGGCCTAATTTTATCTTTCCTTCTCTTAGCACCTTGCCTGTTTTATCTTTGATGTCGAAAGGCGGATATGCCAACCAGCCCGATAACGCAACAATAACCAAGATTAATAGAATTTTCCAAGCAAGCCCTTTTTGCATCGCCTTTCTTCTCCTTAAAGTAACCTGACGTCGTTGATTACGAGCCTAAAATTACATCCCAAAAACTTTGCGGCCCGTTGGCACATGATCATCCTCGATAAAAATATCTCGAAATATTCCATCACTTTCGAGATGTTCGTGTCAATGGTTAATTCCAGCGTTACTGTTTTGTCATTTTCCTCAACCCGGACAAAAGATTTCTTAGCCCCGTAATTTACCCTATCATGTATGTCGAATG
>CAZXJX010000110.1:0-2537 GCA_964641235.1 uncultured Planctomycetia bacterium | reverse complement strand
CCTTAACGGTTGCCTGCAAATTGCCCAACATTTAATCATTGGGGTTCCTTGCATATAGCTGCATCCACTCTGCGCGTTTTCTTCCACGCAGAGGCTCCTTTAGAAGGCAGTTGCTCTATCCAACTGAGCTACAGGCGCGTCGCGACGAAAGGTAATAGTTGGTCGCTCCTTAGGAGAAAACCCTGATGGTTTTCTCCTAACGCCCTCTAATTATTAAACAGCAGAGGGCTGTTCTTATTCCTTACGCAGAGATGTCAATATGACAGAGGGAAAACGTTCTTTTCCCTCTATAGCTCCCTTTTTATGCGCCTTTCGCGCGTCGTGACTAAATCTAATACCTGGTCGGGGCGACTGGATTTGAACCAGTGACCTCGTGGTCCCAAACCACGCGCTCTAAGCCAAGCTGAGCCACGCCCCGAATCTTGCCTAAATTTTACCAATTTATCGCCTAAAAATCAAACCCTTTTATTTTCGATTGAAAAGCCAGATTAAATAGAATAGAATAGTATATATGCAAAAGAAAGTTGAGCGCAGAGGCATTCCATTTTTCAGAAAATTATTCCTTTTTCTTATAGTCCTGATAATTTTTGCCGCTATAGGAATCTGGTATGCCAATGAGTATATACTTCCGACCAAAGGCAAAACGCTTGTAATCGACTACCTTACAAAAGCCACGGGACGCACCGTAACATTAGAGAGCATATATGTCAATCCATTCAGAGGCATAGCCTTAAAAAATCTGACCATCTCCGACGACCCGAAATATCAAAGGACATTCCTTAAAATAGAAAGATTATATTTCAGCGTCTTATACCTTCCCATCTTTCAGGAGAAGAAGATAATAATTCCGTTGATAAGCGTTGACTCGCCGAAATTTACTTTAACGATAGATAATGAGAATAAGTGGAACTTCGAGTCGCTTTTACAGGCGCCCCAGCCGTCGCAGCCGCAACAATTCAAGGTGCTCATCTACAAAATCGTCCTCGCCGACGCGACCTGCACGTTCGAGGACGCCGCCGTTTCGCCTATCTTCACAAAGGAATTAAAAAACCTGGATTTTCAAGCGTCGGTTTCATATCCTTTAAAAATTAAATATAAATTAAATTCGGAGCTGGCGATTAAACAGAAGAATTCAATCGCCGTAAAGGGCGAATTCGACCCCGTAAAAAAAGAGTTATCATTTAACCTGCAACTAAGGGATATTCCGTTGGAAGATTTTCAGCCGTATTATGCGGGCTTGCCGTTTAAATCTTTATCGGGAAATTTAAGCGGTGAATCAGACCTTTCTTATTCAACGACAAATGCCTTCACAGTTAAAGCAACTCCAACTATAGCGGATTTAAATTTTAGCGGCAATGGCTTTGTTGCTAAAGCCGACAAATTAAACGGCGGAGTCGACCTTGCATATTCGACGGATTCTTTCACAATAAAAACCTCATCAACGATATCAGGGCTTAACTTAAGCGGCGATAAAACCTCCGCAAAAGCCGACGTAGATTTAAATGCTCAGGCATCCTTAAATCCCAATGATAAAACGACGCTAAAATATAGCGGCGATGCTCTTATAAAAGACGCCCTTGTCCGCGGCATGCCGACATTCGATCTCATCGAGAAAATTAACGGCAAATTATTTTTCAATGAGACAAAATTATGGGCTGATACAATTAAAGGCGCATCGCGCGGATTAGATTTTACGCTCGCAGCGAGCTTAAAAGACTACGCAAATCCATATCTTACTCTGACGGCGAAGACAACTGTAAATTTAGCTAAACTTAACGAATTCATAACTGCTGAGCAAAAGGAAAAATTAAAGGACTACGAAATCTCAGGCATAGGCGATACGACGCTAAAGGTAACGGGATTGCTTAAAGATAAAACGCCGCTAGACTTGACTCTCACTTCTCTTCTTTCGAATTGCAGCATAAAAGCCAAATTTTTGCAAAAACCGATAACCTCGATAAACGGAACATTTATATCAAAGGCGAATTCTGCGACCTTAAAAGATTTCGCCGGAAGTTATGACGATAAAAAGTATACGGTAAACGGAGATATAACAAATTTCAAAACCCCGCAATTTAACTTAGCGCTTGCTTCTGAAGACATAAACCTTAAGACGGTTTTTGTCCTGCAAGAAACCTTGGCCACATTCAGTAAATTTGAAGGAAAATACAAAAATACGAAATTCAACATATTCGGCGCCGTCTCGAATTTTAAGGACCCGCTATTAAATATTTACGGCAGCATTACGTTGGATATAAATGAGTTGAAAAATTACCTTCCTAAAAATAACGCTGAATTTCTTACTAAAAATGAGATGAGCGGGGCGCTTGAGGCTAAATTCTATTTCGCCGGGAAATGGAAAGACCAGAAGACGTGGGCTATGGAATTAAAAGTGGCGTCGCCGCAACTTCAGGCTAAAAAATTAAAATTTGACGAGGTTTTTGTAGATTATAAATTCAAGGACAATTTCGTATCTATGCCAACGATAACCGCAAAACCATACGGCGGAACTCTCGCTGCCAATATAGCTGTCTCTT
>CAZXJX010000109.1:0-2672 GCA_964641235.1 uncultured Planctomycetia bacterium | reverse complement strand
AAAAATGAAGCCTCTGGCATCGCCGAATCTTTAAGGAAGTCGATTGAGAGCTTTCAATTTAAAGGCCAAGAGGTTCAGCCCGCCAAAAACCTGACTATAAGCGGCGGCGTAGCTACCTATCCAGAAGATGCGCTCGATAAGGGAAGATTAATCCGTTCAGCTGACATGGCACTCTACGAGGCAAAAAGAACCGGTAAGAATAAAATCTGCGTTTATAAATCAGGATAATCTTAGGTCGTCCCTGACTTACCGTCAGGCAAGTTTCGCCTCCAATTCTCCTTCCGCAAATTTAACCGAAACGACCTTCGATACGCCTGACTCTTCCATCGTGATTCCATACATAACGTCCGCTATCGAAATCGTCTTCTTGTTGTGAGTGATTATTATAAATTGCGAATCTTTAACAAACTCCCTTAAAATCCTGCAGAACCTATCGATGTTCGCCTCATCCAAAGCCGCATCTATTTCATCCAGGACGCAGAAAGGACTTGGTTTTACCTTAAATATAGCGAACAGCAGCGCAATTGCTGTCAACGACCTTTCGCCGCCTGATAAAAGTGAAATCGACTGCGGCTTTTTCCCGGGAGGCCGAGCGACTATTTCTATACCGCTTTCCAATATATCGGACTGGTCGATCAGCATTAATTCTGCATCGCCGCCGCCGAACAGCAACCTGAACATATCCCTGAACTCACCCTGAATTTTCTGGAACGTCTCAATGAAGAGTTCCCGCGTTGTCCTGTTTATTTTGTTAATCGCTGTGTGCAAATCTTCTTTCGCATTCACTAAATCCTGTTGCTGTGTCGTGAGGAAATTATATCTTTCCTGTAATTCCTGATGTTCCTCTATCGCAACTAAATTAACCGGGCCCATCTGGTCCAACTTCGACCTCAATTCCTCTATCTTGACGTTTGTCTCTTCCCAATTTATCCCCTCCGGCGCCGCAGCTTGCTCTAAGTCCAAATCAACTTTATACACTTGCAACAGTCTATCTTTAAGGCTCACCTTTTTATAATTGACTTCTGCCGACTTCACATTCAACGCATGGACTTGCTCTCTTAATTCATCTAATTTTTTCTGCGTATCTTTTATCTGCATTTCAACTTGCGAGATAGAGTCTGCCACAGTCTTACGCTCATTGAATACTTTTAGCGAATCATCCTCTGCCGTCGTTCTGCTTGCGATAAGCGACTCGTTTTTCTTTACCACTTCTTCGGATTCAGAGTTAAGAGCTGAAATCCTTGACCTGGATTCTTCTATCTCTTTCTCTTTCGCCGCCATGCTTGCCCTTTCATCGTCTAATGAGCGCCCCATCATATTCAAGGCCTTCAAGACCGATTCTTCCTTGTCTTTGAGTAAATCCAATTCGGTCTTCATTTGCGTTATCTGAACCAGGGTCTCTTCTCTTTCTTTCGCCTTCGTAACAATAGTTTCTTGATTAGCATTTATCGTCTCCTGAACCTTTATATCCTCATCATCTAAGGATGCGAGTTCTTTCTTAAATTCCTCCTCTTTTACGGTCGAATTTTCAATTTCGGATTTGACCTCATCGAGTTCTAAATTTAAGAGAGAGTCCTCTTCGTTTAATTTGTTGACCGCTTCCTCAACCCCTGTCTTTTCGCTCGTCCTGTTTGCATGCTCAATTTGTATTCTATGAATTTCATCCGCAATCGATTTCGCTTCCAATTGCAAAGCATCTCTTTTTTCTTTCTTTTCGCTAAGTTCCTTATCTAACGCCGCTAATTTCTCTTTGAACGCTTCGATTTGGATTTTTAGGTCCTTTATCTTCGCATCCCTTCCGATTAGGCCGAAGCCTTCGGCCTTCGGTATCTTTCCTCCGACGGCTAATCCTTTTTTCACTACTTCTGCGTTTTTCGTAACAAACCTGGCATCGGCATCTTTCTTAGTTACCATATTAAATGCCGATTCTAAATCTTCGGCCAAATAAGTATTCCCCAAGAGATATTCCAACGCGGGCTTTATGCTTTCGCCTGCCTTAATATAATTTAAGATATCTCCTGCTTTCTTTCCTCTGGCCAATTCATCTAAAGGAATGAAGGCTGCACGCCCCAATGAATTCTCGCCCAAGAATTTCATTAACCTTTTGGCGACTTCTTTATCTTTTACGATTATCGCCTGAACGCCGTCGCCTAAAGCCGCTTCCACAGCGGCGTCATAACCTAAAAAAGGCTCGATTAAGTCGGCTAATACGCCGATTATTCCTTCGGAAATAGTTGAGCCTTTTTCGACCTCTTTTAATATGGACTTTACCCCCAAAGAGAAACCTTCATATTTCGCCTTTAAATCTTCCAAAAACATAAGCCTTGAATGAGCGGCCGCAATTTCATTATTTAGGCCCTGCGCTTGAGCCTCCGAATTCAAAACCTCTTCTTCAAGGGCGCTCAAATCACCTTCGGTTTGTGCTTTCTTCCAATTCAATCCTTCTATATTTTTAGAGGCGGATTCCAAAACGCCGCTTAGTTCTCTCAACTTCAAATCAAAAGTTGCCCGCTCTTCGTCGACTTTTCTCTTTTCTACCTCGATCCTTCTTTGGCGAGCGCTTAAGTTTTGGATATGGGCGACTAACTTCGTTATTTCATTGCGGACTCTCGTCTGACCCTGCGCTACTTCAACTACATACGCCTTTGCTTTCTCGATATTTTCCTGGCAGG
>CAZXJX010000108.1:0-2710 GCA_964641235.1 uncultured Planctomycetia bacterium | reverse complement strand
GCTTTAAATTACCTCAAAGCATTAGATTCAGTTCCAGAATACGCAAATAAGAAGACACTAGACGTTAAGCTCTTACTTGAGATTCACGAGACTCTTACTACCGGCACCCTGCGGGATAAAAAAGATTGCGGTGTCTTTAGAAATCGTCAGGTTTTTGTAGGTAGGCGTATCTTTGACGGAACAAGTTTCAAGGAAATTGTAGAGTATATACCGCCAAAAACCAAGGACGTGCCTCGGCTGGTATCCGAGTTTCTGGATTGGCTCAATTCAAATAAGATAAAAGAGATTAATCCTGTAATTCTTGCAGGTGTTGTTCATTATGAAATTGCAAGAATACATCCGTTTATTGATGGAAATGGCAGGGCAGCTCGATTAATGGCGTCATTGGTTTTATATAAAAGCGACTTCGATCATCGGAGGTTTTTCGCCCTTGATGATTATTATGATGAAAATAGAGCCGCGTATTACGCAGCATTGAAAACCGCCCAAACAAGAAAAGGCGATACTACTAGATGGCTTGAGTATTTTACAGATGGTGTTTTGTATTCGATAAGTAAGGTCAAAGATTTTATTGAAAAAATAGGGCTTTCTCCAAAAATAGAAGAGGGAGAAAGAATAGAGTTAACTCAGAAGCAGATAAAAATTTTAGAGCGGATCAAAGAAAAAGGCAAGGTTAGCAATAAAGATTTAAGAGATATGTTTGGCATAACACGTCAAGCGATGCTTAAAGAGATTACCAAATTAATAGACGCAAAGCTGATTGAGCTTGTAGGAAAGGGCAGAAACGCCTATTATAAGATTTCAGATTGACTTACCCGTGCCTAAATAGATAAAACCCCGTTTGTAACGGCGGATATGCATTTTTACAACACTCCTAAAGCAAAAACTGGTAGGAAGAAAATATGTTATTGATTATACGAGAGAAGGCAAACGAGGAGATTCTTAAAAAGATAGCCGAGGACCTTGACGGATATGTCAAGGTTGTGGTTGATGTTAGACGCAAGATTTTGGCCGCTGGCGGGAAACTGCATACGGATGGAGAGAAATTGATGCTGGAAGACGGAAGTAAACAAGCCGATTTATGGGGCGCAGGCATAGACTTTGAGACCGGCGAGGTTGATTTTGACTCCATGATTAATTTAAGACCTGGGCAAGGTAATTCGAGTCGGGAAGTATTGGATAGGGATATCCGTAATCAAATAGAGACAGTAATCCACGGCTTGTTGAGATAACTCATGAACGCTCAAGAATTAACATTGAATATTGCGGTGAATCTGGGCCGAATTGGGCGATGGGCCTGTGAAGGACGGCACAATCGCTTAAACCAATTCTTAGATGAAACAGAACTATATATTCATCAGCTCGAATCTTTGCCTAAATCACCGCGGTTTCAAAAGACGTTTGATTTGTTTATCGAAACTTTTAATAGCCTTCGCAGCGATATGAGCTTAGATTCATCCTGGGCAGAGATGATGTTTACCTGGTCTAACATATTGATTCACCGGGCACCATTAGTCAGCCAGTTTTAATTTAAAATGACAAATATACTCGGCATTTCATGTTTTTATCACGATAGCGCTGCGGCGTTAGTTAGAGACGGCGAAATTATCGCGGCTGCACAAGAGGAACGCTTCACCCGAAAGAAGCACGATTACAATTTTCCGCGCAATGCGATAGAATACTGCCTTAAGGAAGCCGGCGTCACAATCGATGGGATAGATTACATCGTATTTTACGATAAGCCGTTAATAAAATTCGAGCGGTTATTGGAATCCTATTTAGCATATGCGCCTTCGGGGGTAAGTTCTTTTTTGAAAGCGATTCCGATATGGTTGAAACAGAAATTATGGATGCGGGAAATTTTTAGTAAAGAGCTGAATTATAAGGGAAAAATTCTCTTCGCCGAACATCACGAATCCCACGCCGCATCTGCTTTCTATCCTTCTCCGTTTGAAGAGGCGGCATTTTTGACCTTGGACGGAGTGGGCGAGTGGACCACGACGAGCTTTGGAATAGGCAAAGGCAGCGATTTAAAAATTCTGTCTGAGATTAAATTTCCCCATTCGGTGGGAATGCTTTATTCGGCTTTTACTTATTACACCGGCTTTAAGGTAAACTCCGCCGAATATAAAGTTATGGGTTTAGCGCCGTACGGCGAGCCCAAATACGTCGACGCGATTTTAAATGAATTGATAGATTTAAAGGAAGACGGCTCCTTTAAATTGAATATGAAATATTTCAATTATTGCGTCGGACTTACGATGACAAACGGCAACTTTGATAAATTATTCGGCGGCCCTCCTCGAAAACCCGAAACGAGGTTGACGCAAAGGGAAATGGATTTGGCGCGCTCTGTACAGGTTGTCACCGAAGAGATAATGCTTAGGATGACACGGCATATACATAATGTAACGGGACAGAAAAAATTGTGCCTCGCCGGCGGAGTTGCGCTCAACTGTGTCGGCAACGGCCGTATTTTAAGAGAGGGACCTTTTGAAGATATTTGGATTCAGCCGGCGGCAAGCGATGCGGGCGGCGCTTTGGGAGCGGCTTTGGTCGGGTGGTACAGGTATTTAGGGAAGGAAAGAAAAGTCGACGGAAAGAGGGATTTGCAAAAGGCATCTTTGCTAGGACCCTCTTATTCCGATAGAGATATAGAAGAAGCGCTTAAAAATTACGGCGCAGTCTATCATAAATTAGAGGAAAAAGA
>CAZXJX010000107.1:2026-2711 GCA_964641235.1 uncultured Planctomycetia bacterium | reverse complement strand
GGTCTTGCGATGCGCCTCAGGATTCGCCTGATTCTTAAATTGCTGCGGCATAAAGGAATTCGGCGTCTTCTTCATAATCTCCTCCGCCTTCTTGACCGCCCCCTCCATCCCGTCAATTCCAGGCGTTAAAATCACTTCTGCTCCATAGGAATTTAATATGAATCTGCGCTCGATGCTCATAGTCTCCGGCATAACTAAAATTATTTTATATCCTTTTACCGCTCCGACCATCGCCAAACCTATTCCTGTATTTCCGGATGTCGGCTCGACTATCGTCGCGCCGGGTTTTAAAAGCCCTTTGGCCTCGGCATCTTCAACCATGCTCAGGCAAATTCTATCTTTTACGCTTCCGCCGGGATTAAACGACTCTAACTTTGCAAAAATATCCGCAGAGCCCGAAGGAACGATTCTGTTCAACCTAACCAGCGGGGTATTTCCGATTAATTCTAAAATATTATTTTTATACACCGCCCCCGCCCATATAGTATAGAAATTCTATTTTATCGCTCTGCTTTATTTTCACGGAATCGTATTTTTCCCTGTGGACTATCTCGTCGTTTAGCTCCACAGTCACCACTTCCGGACGCACGTTTCGCGCCTGCAGAAGTTTCGTGACGGTCATATCATCTTCGATAGCCTCTTCTTTTCCGTTGATTGTAATCTTTATTGCCATCTTTATCCTGTC
>CAZXJX010000107.1:0-2016 GCA_964641235.1 uncultured Planctomycetia bacterium | reverse complement strand
ATCTTTATCTATAGCCTCCTTAAAATTTGAAATGCCTTTTTAGCCGAATCTATAGTCTTTTTTATATCGTCCTTTTTATGCGCAAGGGAAACAAACCACGCCTCAAAATTTGACGGCGGGATATATATTCCCTCTTCTAACATCGCCCAGAAAAATTTAGCGAATTTAGACGCCTCTGTCCGTTTAGCGCTTTCATAATCGCCAACCTTTTCGTCCGTAAAAAATAAGGTAAGCATAGACGCGATATGATTTATCTTAACCGAAACCTCTTCCTCCTCGGCAACCTTTTCTAAACCATCGCAAAGTAAATTAGTTTTATCCTCTAACTCTTTATATAAACGTCGCTCCGATAATGACTCTATCGTCGCCAAACCCGCCTGAACCGCAACCGAATTTCCAGAGAGCGTCCCCGCCTGATAGACTTTCCCCACCGGCGATACATTTTCCATAATCTCTTTTCTTCCGCCGTAGGCGCCTATCGGAAATCCGCCGCCGATAATTTTACCTAAACAGGTCAAATCGGGCTTTATTTTAAATTTCGATTGCGCGCCTCCTAATCCCACCCTAAAACCCGTTATAACTTCGTCGAGAATTAAAACGATCCCGTCCCGGTCGCATATTTTTCTTAACCCTTCCAAAAATCCTGCGTTAGGCAACACAACTCCCATATTCGCCGCAACCGGCTCGACGATAATCGCCGCGATTTCACCGCTAAATTTTTTTACCGCCTCTTCGCATGCCTCCAAGTTATTATAAGGAACGACTATGGTATTTTTTGCGATGTCTTTCGGCACGCCGAGGCTGTTCGGCATTCCGAATGTCGCTAAACCTGAACCGGCGGCGACTAAGAGATAATCGGCATGGCCGTGATAACAACCTTCGAATTTTATTATCTTATCGCGTTTTGTAAAGCCGCGCGCCACCCTTATCGCGCTCATCGCCGCTTCTGTCCCGGAACTGACCAGACGCACCAATTCAATCGACGGATATAACGCGCATATTTTTTTCGCTAATTCAACTTCCCGTTTTGTGGGCGCCCCGAATGAGGCGCCGTCCTCAATCGCCTCTTTTGCTTTTTTCGTTACCCGCGGCTCGGAATGGCCCAAAATCAAGACACCCCACGACATCACGTAATCGATATATCCTTTTCCGTCGACGCTATAAATTTTAGCGCCCTTTCCTCTATCTATAAATAAAGGCGTGCCTCCGACTGCCCCGAACGCGCGGACAGGAGAATTTACCCCGCCGGGAATATATCTCTTTGCTTCTTCAAATAATTTCAAGCTTTTAGCCATTCGGCGACATCCTTCGCGTGATAAGTGATAATCATATTTGCGCCGGCGCGTTTGATGCTCGTTAAAATCTCTAATACAACTTGCTTTTCGTCTATCCAACCTGACTTAGCTGCCGCTTTTACCAAGCTATATTCGCCGCTTACGTTGTATGCGGCTATGGGAAAATTAAATTTATCTTTCGCTTTAGAAATAACATCCAAATACGAAAGCGCCGGCTTTATCATAACGATATCCGCGCCCTCTTTTATATCAAGTTTTATTTCTCGTAACGCCTCCTCAACATTCGACGAATCCATCTGATAAGATTTTCTGTCGCCAAATTGGGGCGCCGAATCCATCGCTTCCCTGAACGGGCCGTAAAATGACGAAGCATATTTCGCCGAATATGCCATTATGCCGACGCCGGCGTATCCCTCCCCATCTAACGCTTCGCGAATTGTTTTTACTTGTCCGTCCATCATCCCTGACGGCGCAACTATATCCGCACCCGCCTTCGCATGAGATACGGCTATCTTGGCTAAAATCTCCAACGTGGCATCGTTGTCGATCTCTTTATTTTTTACAATGCCGCAATGGCCGTGCGAAGTATATGAACATAGACACACATCCGTAATCACAACTAAATCGTTTGCCTTCTTCTTTATTTCGCAAACCGCTCTTTGAGTTATGCCTTCATCATCATAAGCGCCCGCAGCATATTCGTCTTTCTTTTTGGGAATGC
>CAZXJX010000106.1:0-2719 GCA_964641235.1 uncultured Planctomycetia bacterium | reverse complement strand
GCAGCCTCTTTTACGTCGTCTTTAAATCTCTTTAGCGACGATATCTTCCCTTCGTATACTTTTGTCTTTTCCCTTACCAAGCGGCAATTAGCGCCTCTTATTGCTTTCCCCTTTAAAACGAAACACCCTGCAATAGTGCCCACCTTTGAAACCTTAAATGCCTGCCTGACTTCGACGCGCCCGACGAAAACCTCTTCCAAATGCGGCTCTAGCAAACCCTCCATCGCGCCTCTTACGTCGGAAATCGCTTCATAAATAATCCTGTATAACCTTACGTCTATTTTTTCTAATTTGGATTTTTCATCCGCCTCTGGAGTCAGCTCAACATGAAATCCTATTATAATCGCATTTGAAGCTGCCGCCAACATCACATCCGATTCGTTGATGCTGCCAATCCCTGAGTGAATTATATCCAATTTAATATCTTTCGTCCCTAAGCCGTTTAACGATTGCGTTAATGCCTCGAGCGACCCCTGCACGTCGGCTTTTATAATCAATTTCAATTCTTTGATTTTGCCTTCCTTGACCTGTTGAGATAAATCCTCGAGGGTAATCCGCTTTACCGGCTGTAATTCTTTATCTTTCGCTTCTTGTTGCCTTCGCGCTGCAATATCTTTAGACAGTTTTTCATCCGTCACTACAAAAAATATATCGCCGGCCTGCGGAACGCCCGGCAGCCCCAAAATTTCAACCGGCTTCGACGGAGGCGCTTCATCTACCCTGCGCCCCAAATCATCTATCATCGCCCTTACTTTTCCGGAGTGCAAACCCGCTACTACGATATCGCCTAATTTCAAAGTGCCGGTTTGAACCAAGACTGTAGCAATAGGACCACCGCCCTTAGATAATCTACCTTCTATAACAATTCCTTTAGCGGTTCTGGTTGGATCGGCCTTCAACTCCAACAACTCCGCCTCCAATAAAATCATCTCCAATAATTCATCTATGCCTTGTCCCGTCTTCGCGGAGACTCCGACGATTATGGTCTTGCCGCCCCAGTCCTCTGACATTAAACCCGCTTGCATAAGCTGCTTCTTAACCCTATCCGCATCGGCCTCGGGTTTATCTATTTTATTTAATGCAACTACTATCGGCACTCCGGCTGCACGGGCGTGGTCTATCGCCTCTATCGTCTGCGGCATCACTCCGTCATCTGCGGCAACCACCAATATAACTATATCTGTTGCCTGCGCGCCGCGAGCCCTCATCGCAGTAAACGCCTCGTGGCCAGGTGTATCCAAAAATGCAACGTGCCCTTTTCCGATAGCAACTTCATACGCTCCGATATGCTGGGTTATGCCGACCGCTTCTTTTTCGGCAAGTCTACTTTTTCTAATCGCATCCAATAGTGATGTCTTTCCGTGGTCGACGTGTCCCATTAAAGTAACAACCGGTGCCCTGTGAATTAATTTCGACTCGTCCACGACTTCATACGATTTTAAAATCTCCTCTTCGGGCGTGGGCGGACGTTCCAATTGAAAGCCAAAATCTTGGGCGATTAAATTAGCCCCCTCCTCGCCTAATGCCTGATTTATCGTCGCCATTATTTTATGTTTCATCAATTTCATTATTATGTCGTTCGGCTTTACGTTCAATTTCGCCGCTAAATCTTTTACTGTGATGGGTAATCTTACGGTAAGTTTTTTAAGTTCGATTTTTTCTGCGGGCTGGGCAATCTCTTCGACAACAGGAAGAATTTCTACGGGAGGTTTTACTTCGGGCGTAATTGTTACGACTTCTTCTTTTATTCTCGGCTTCGCTGCTGCAATCGGCTCTTTAACTTTTACTTTCTTCGCTTCTTTTGGAACAACTACACGTTTGGGCTTTGCAGCTTCTTTGGCTTTCACCGTCGGGCGAACCAACTTACGCGCTCGCGGTTTTTCTTTCGTCTTCGCCTTAGCAGTCTTAACAACCTTTGCTGCTTTAACAGGTTTTGCTTTTATTTTTTTCATTTCTCACGCAAAATTTCTTTAGCGCCTTTGGATATTTTTTCGGCCGTCTTTTTGCCGATGCCCTTTATCTTGGTCAGTTCCTCGATAGAAGCAGAAGCAATCGCCTCTATAGTCTTTAACTTCGCCGCTTCCAGCAATTCTTTGGTTTTTGAACCCACGCCCGGCACTAAAGAAATATCTTTCTCTCTTACTTTTACTTTTTCCTTTTTAGCCTTAACTTCTTCTTTCGCGGGCACCTTCTCCGCTTCGACCTTGGCAGCCTCAGCTGCTGCTAACGCCGTCTTGGATTTAATATCGATATCCCATCCCGTCAACTTGGCCGCAAGTCTCACGTTCTGTCCCTTCTTGCCGATGGCAAGGCTCAATTGGTCGTCGTCAACCGTAACGAGCGCTTTCTTAATCTCCTTATCCAATTTAACATTGGCCACCTTAGCAGGATTTAACGCCGCGGTTATGTATTCTTTGGTATCATCATTCCATCTTACGATATCTATCTTCTCGCCCTGTAATTCTCTTACGATATTTTTTACTCGAGAGCCGCGCATCCCGACGCACGCCCCGACGCAATCTACTTTCTCATCTTTTGAGGAAACGGCGATTTTTGTTCTGTCGCCCGCTTCTCTTGAGATTGACTTAATCTCCACGATACTCTCGTAAATTTCCGGGACCTCTAACTCGAATAATTTCTTAACCAAACCGGGATTGCTGCGAGACAAGACTATCTGCGGCCCCTTTCCTGTCTTCTTCACTTCCGACACATATGCCTT
>CAZXJX010000105.1:0-2754 GCA_964641235.1 uncultured Planctomycetia bacterium | reverse complement strand
CACTTCTTTTGTCTAATTTAATAAGCCAAATCTTTACATCTTTATCGATGGGCTTCGTTTTATATATCATATAAATTTATCTTCTCTCTAATTCTACGGTCCGTTGTATCGCGAGTTTTACATTAGTCGCTTCGCTGCCGCCAATTAGATTGCTGACTTGATCAAGCGATACCCCTTTAGTGGGGCTATTGTCGATACCGATAATCCTATCTTTTGCTTTCAAGCCTGCCAAATCGGCGGGTTCGCCGGCTATGACGCTGTTTATCATTAATCCGTCCTGGTCGACGTCTAAAAATACCCCCACTCCGATAACCGGTAGTTTTTGATATTTTATGCGCTTACGCGTTAAAACGACATTACGTTGGATTGTGAATTTATATGACGTCGTATTTGAATTCAAAAGATAATTCAAAATTTCCTCTAATGTCTTTCCCTTCGGCATGCGCTCGTCTATTTGAATGATTATATCCGATGCCTTAATTCCAGCTGCCTGCGCTGACGAATTTCGCTCTGTTTTTAAGGCGCTTAATTCACCGTTGACCATCCCTAATTCCATGCCAAAACCGCTTTTTATTTTTTCTTTTTTCGCTAAAAGTTCTATTTCTTTTTTATCTAATTCCGCGCCCTTCTTTTCTTCTGCTTCCGCCTTTAACTTTTCAATTTGCGCTATGGCATTTTTTGCGGGCTGAAATTCCGGATTAACCTCCAGCGCCTTTTTACATTGTTCCAATGCGGCGTCGTAGTTTTGACTGACCATAAATTGATTGCCGAAATTCAGATAATTTTCTTCCGGAGGAAGCCGTTTAATTTCACTTATGTCCTCCTTATTGAACGTTACCGTGCCTATCGCAATTTTCACTACGTAGGAATCCCTTCTCTCTTCAAGGATAAAACCTTCCATCTTCCTGCCGTCCTTTAAAATTATTGTATCGGCATGGGTGGAGATATTGCAACATATTAAAATAGCGCCCGTTATTAAAATAGATGCGAGCCGATTCCGCATTTTGCGCCTCCTTAATAATGGGCGGGCATTTTAAAAGATAAAGCCTATTTCATTATTTTGGCTTTTTCCGATTTAGGGCCGACGGAGATTATCAGGGTCGATTTCGATTTAGTGCCCTCTATCGTGATTATGCAACTTTGAGCTGTCTTCTCATAATTTAGCTGCTTTTTCCCATATTCGATGAGATTGATCAATTGCCAATTATAGAGCGGCATTTGTTCGTTGTAGAATAACATCACGGTCTCAGGGCTTGCTTTACCGGAATATTTCAAAACGCCTGCGCGAAGGGACTCTGATTGAAATATAAATGATTCATCGGAAATCGAAATAAAACCGGAAGGAACGGGGACATCATCAAATCTTAAAGTAGGTGCGACCGCTAAACTCTTTTCGACATCAAAAACAGCAGAGCTTACTTTGTGGTCAGGCGTGGCACACCCGCCCATAATAAGAGAAAAAGCTAAAACTCCGCATAACGCAGCGTTATCGTTCATGCATAAGTAAATATCAAGAGAGGGACAGAATTCCTTCTATCCCTCTATTTATAATAAGGTCTTTTAAAAAGTGAAACCTATGATTTTCCAAATGTTATTTTTTAACTGGCGCTGTTGCCCCCGATCCTACGATAAACTCCGGATTTAACCAAGTTTTACCATACGGAGGAACTGGGAACGTTACCGTATCGAATACGCCAGCAGCTGTTCTGACGACTCCCTTTGCCGTTCCCTTAATTGCGCCGACTAATACGCCAAAAACCGGGTTGCTCTCCTTGATTGACTTATCCATTTCGGTTGGAATTTCAACCCAACCCGTTGCGAAATTCGCCAAACCTCTGCGCAATTTATCTCCTGCATTTGCGGCATAGCTAGGCATCGCCATTCCGATCATTAATGATATCACAAAGAGGACAAATACCATCTTCCACACGTTGTGCTTATTCATAATAATTATTTCACCTCCTCTCAATTGACATCTTGACGAAACTATAACATAGCAAATAAAATTTGTCAAGAAAAATTTAAAATTTTTTAAGCAGCCGCAAAGAATTCGCAAATACTTCCTTTGCTTGCGGCTCCGTGAGGCCGCTGCCAAGCACGATTAACTTTGCAACATCATATGAAATCAAGTCTTCGGGATTATGCGAGTCCGTATTAAAAATAAGTCGTGCCTTTGTTTGAAGTGCGGTTCTTGCAACATGACCGTTAGTTAACGAGTGGCCTCTTTTGCTGGTAAGCTCCAAATAAATTCCCCGCCTCGCCGCTACTTTTGCTTCCTTTAATGTGATTAAGCCCGGATGAGCGAGTATATCTATATCGCATTCGAGCGCGCAGGCGTTTGTGCCGGGGATTACCGGCTCATAAATCGTCTCTCCGTGAGCGATTATAAGTTTAATGCCGCTTGACCTCGCATATTTTATGAGGTCTGGAAAATCTTTCGGCGGAATATGCGTGAGTTCAACGCCGGGAATAACTTTTATTTTTGAGGAACTCAAAACCTTCGATGCTTTGACTATTCTCGGGACGACAAAGTCTATATTGGATGAATCGACATGGTCTGAAATTCCGATTGCCTTATAACCGGTTATGGTTGCCCTCCTTACTAATTCGGAAGGCAAAAGCGCTCCGTCACTTAATGATGAATGTGTGTGAAAGTCTATCATAATGATTCCTTAATTGGTGGGCCTGAGAGGACTCGAACCTCCCGCACGCGGTTTAGGAAACCGCTGCTCTATCCTGATGAGCTACAGGCCC
>CAZXJX010000104.1:0-2786 GCA_964641235.1 uncultured Planctomycetia bacterium | reverse complement strand
TACCACAAATATAGGGGACGTTCCACTTGGGGACACTCCACTCTTAAAATTTAATTTAAATTTTTGAAAGAATTTTTCTCTTTTCGTCGTCTACTTAATATAAGAAGGGAGGGGCCAGATGCCTAGAGAAAGTAGATTTTTGTTAGATGAGGGCGTGTATCATATTATTCAAAGGGGTCACAATAAAGCTGTGCTTTTTAGGGAAGAATCGGATTTTGGAAAATTTGAAACAATACTAAGGATTTACAAAAATAGGTTTTCCTTTGAGCTCTATCATTATTGCATCATGGCTAATCATATACATCTAATTCTAAGAATAATCAAAAAAGATGATTTGCCGCAACTTATGAAGGGCATGCTGCTAGCATACAGTTTCCATTTTAGAAGAAAATATGACTATTCAGGGTATCTATATGGGGGCAGGTATAAAAGCATTCATATAGATAAGGACGAATACCTCCTTGAATGCGGACGTTATATAGAAAGAAATCCAATAAGAGCCGGCATTGTAAATGACCCGTCGAAATATCCTTGGTCAAGTTATAACTATTATGCAAAAAATAAAATTGATGATATAATAACTAGAAACCCATTATACGAAACGCTGGCAAATGCTCAAATAGAAAGAGAAAAGCTGTATATTAAGTATGTCTTGGAAGCCAGGCCGTACGAAAAATTACTTGATGAAGCCATAAATATATTAAAATAGTTAGTGGAGTGTCCCTAAGTGGAACGTCCCCTATTATGTGAGGGAATAAAATATTTGAAGCGTAAAGGCGTTGATTACGCTGATATCCGCTTTGTAAAACATACCCACGAATCCTTAAACGTCAAAAATTTAGAGGTGGAAAATATATCCACAACTACCGATGAAGGGTTCTCCATCCGCGTCTTAAAATGGGGGAGCTGGGGTTTCTCGTCGTCTGCGGAGCTCTCAAAAGAGAGCGTAAAAAAGACCGCCGAACGCGCAATCGCCATCGCCTTCGCCTCCGCTTCTATCAATAAAAGCAGAATATACTTGGCGCAAGTCGAACCCATTAAGTCCTCCTTTAAATCCAAATATGAAATAGACCCTTTCGAAGTCCCTATGCAGAAAAAGTTAGATTACATAATGTGGGCATGCCAAGTTTTAAAATCCCATCAGAATATAAAGACGGCTTTGGCTTCCCTTGATTTCTTCAAAACCTACAAATTTTTCTTATCCACGGAGGGCTCCGAATTAGAGCAGGAATTCATAGAAAGCGGCGGCTACGTTGAAGCGCTCGCTGTCTTGGACAGCGAAGTCCAGCGCAGGTCATATCCCCTGCCGCATAGCGACATCGCGCAACGGGGTTACGAATACGTAAAACAACTCGATTTAGTCGGCGGCGCGGAAAGAGTAAAAAACGAAGCGATAAGTTTGCTGCGAGCCAAAGAATGCCCGTCAAAGATTACAACGGTGATTTTGGACACGACGCAACTTGCCCTGCAAATCCATGAATCGTGCGGCCATCCCGTTGAATTGGATAGGGCATTCGGCGACGAAGTAAGTTTTGCCGGCGCCAGTTTTTTAACGCCGGATAAATTGGGAAAATTTAGGTACGGTTCAAAATTAATCAATATAACCGCCGACGCCACTTGCGAAGGCGGCGTAGGAAGTTTCGGCTTCGATGACGAAGGCGTGCCCGCACAAAAAGTCCCGATTATAAAAGACGGCATATTCGCAGGATATTTAAGTTCGAGGGAAAGCGCCTACCGATTAGGGATGAAATCGAGCGGCGCGATGAGGGCTTCCGGCTACTGTGCCCTGCCATTAATTAGAATGACAAACGTCAATTTAGAACCCGGCAATGCCACTTTGGAAGAGTTGATCTCCGATACTAAAGATGGGATATTATTTTCGAATAACAAAAGCTGGTCGATAGACGACCTGCGGCTTAATTTTCAATTCGGCACCGAGATAGCGTGGGAAATTAAAAACGGCAAGGTAGGACAAGTCTTAAAAAATCCTTGGTACACCGGCATAACGCCCAAATTTTGGGCAAGTTGCAGCGGCATCGCAAACGCGCAATATTGGAAATTGCATGGCGTTGCCAATTGCGGTAAAGGAGAACCCGGGCAGATTATGCATGTCGGGCACGGCGCTTCCCCTGCGAAATTCGAAAAGGTGCAGGTAGGCAGAAAAAGACGATGATAGGCAAAGAAAAACTCCTCGATTCCTTACATCAAGCGCTTAAATGGTCTAAAGCGGAGCAAACGCTGATTTGCTGTTATGCTACGTTAGATAGGGTTACCAGATTTCACAATTTCAGGATACATCAGGATATCGAGGAGTCCGATATAGCGATATATTTTAAAATCGACTTAAACGGGAGAATAGGGGTTGCTTCTACGAACTCGCTTAAGGAGGAAGCCTTAAAAGAAGCGTTAAAAGAAGCGGTTAAAATAGCAAATGTTTCTCCCAAGCCGAAGATTAAATTTAAATTTCCTTCCGGAGAAGCATCGCCTGCGGTCGTAACTCATTACCCAAGCACTGTAAATTTTTCATTTGAGCAAAGAATAAATAACTTAACGCGCATTTTCGCCGCCACAAAAAAATACGGACTGCAAGTAGCAGGTTCTTTCTTAACCGGCGAAGAGGAAATCGCTGTAGTAAATTCATATAAAGATGCGAAATATCAAGCCTCAACTATATCTGCGCTCAAACTAATCGCAATGGATGGTCCCGCTTCGGGATTTAGCAGCGCTATCTCAAGGGACGTAACTACCCTAAACTGGGATAGCGTCCTAGATGAGGCGGCTAAGAA
>CAZXJX010000103.1:0-2821 GCA_964641235.1 uncultured Planctomycetia bacterium | reverse complement strand
ATAACGCAGAAGTTCAACTACTTTAAGAGACACTTCCGAGTTTTTAAAAGGTTAAACCTCGATAGGATTTTGTTGGTTCTCAACTTTTATACGAGAGAGGCTCGGCATCCTTGACACAAAAAACAAAGGTTTCTCTACCGAAATACTACTAAATGGTGCCGAGGGAGGGACTTGAACCCTCACGGCCTTACGGCCACCGGTTTTTGAGACCGGATCGTATGCCAATTCCGACACCTCGGCACAAAAAGGCAGAATTTTATTTCATTGCTTCCTTGGAATGTTTCACGAACGGCTCGAGGAGATTCAAAAATTCCATAGGGAAGATATATTTTGTCGCAGGGCTTTGGCCCAACGATTTTAGCGTCTCAAGATATTGAAGCGACAGCGTCTTTGAGTCGACGTTCTTGGCGACTGCGAATATTTTATCCAGAGCAAGCGAAAAACCTTCCGCCCTTAAAATAGCTGCCTGTCTGTCGCCCTCAGCTTTCAAGATTGCCGATTGTTTTTCACCTTCCGCAACGGTAATTGCGGCGGCTTTGGTTCCTTCCGCTTCGGTTACTACGGCACGGCGTGTCCTTTCAGCGGACATCTGCCTAATCATAGCATCCGAGACTTCTTTCGGAGGCATAATTTCCCGAATTTCAACAGTTGTGACTTTGACACCCCAGCGCTCGGTAACCTCATCTAATTTTTGGCGAAGAACCAGATTTATCTGTTCGCGCTTTGCCAACACATCGTCGAGCGGGATATCTCCGACGACAGCCCTTAAAGTGGTCGTCGCAATACCTTGTGATGCGGCGGCGAAGTTCGCAACCTGAATTACGGTTCGTCCAGGGTCTGTCACCTTCCAATAGATTAAGAAATCTATCGAAATAGGAGCGTTGTCTTTTGTGATACACGTCTGCTGCGGAATTTCGAGGAAAAGCTCTCTTAAATCAACCCAGACTGGTTGGTCAATAATCGGAATCAGAAATACAATTCCGGGCCCTTTCTGTCCGATGGAACGCCCGAGCCTGAATACGACGAGCCGCTTATATTCCCTGACGATTTTAATAGAGTTCACCAAGATGATAATGCCGAATAAAACTAAAAAGAAAGTTGCAAGTCCTGCTGTTTCCATCTGCATCACCTCGCTTTTTTAACCTTCAAAATCAGTCCGTCAACCGAAATTACTTTCACCTTTTCGCCGCTCTTTATATTACCCCCTTGCGCTTCCGCATACCAATCTTCGCCGCTTACGTGGACTATGCCTTTGGGCTCTAAATCGGTTTTTGCTTCGCCGATTTCATCGATTAGGCTTTCCGTGCCGGAAGATACCTTTCGCTTCTGCGCTTTTAAGATAAAGGGGAGAATGAAGCCCATAAGCCCGGTTGTGCTTATTACCATCGTTGCCACTAAGGCCTTGGAGAGTTTTATGAATAGTTCGCCGGATTTAAAAAGGACGAATGAACCGAGCGTAAGCGCGATTATCCCGCCCAATGTCAAAAAGCCGTGTGTCGGCGCTTTTATATCGAGGATAAATAAAATAGCTCCGAATATTATTAGAAAAAGGCCAGCATAATTTACAGGGAGCGAACCTAATCCGTAAAAAGCCAATATGAGGCAGATTACGCCGACGATTCCTGAGACAAAAGTTCCCGGATGCGACAATTCAAATACTATTCCATAGAAACCGATGATGAGCAATATATAGACGATGTTTGGGTCTGTGACGCTGTGAAGCAGTCTTTTTAAAGGATTAAGTTCCCTAAATGCGACTTCCGCGTCCTTTGTTTTAAGTTGAAATGTCTTTAAGCCCTTTTCAATTTTTTTGCCGTCGATTTTTGCAAGCAGGTCGTCGCGGTCGGTCGCGATTAAGTCTATTATTCTTTTCTCCAGCGCTTCCTTTTCCGTCAGCGAAGTAGATTCTACGACGATATCTTCGGCTAATTTTGTGTTTCTGCCTTTCTTTTCCGCGATAGTCCGCATAAAAGCGGCGGCGTCATTTGTAATCTTATCGGATGCTTTTTGGCCTGTTATCTCGACCGGATGCGCGGCGCCTATAGTTGTGCTATCTGCCATCGCGGCGATATCACCTGCTAAGACGATGAATGCGCCGGCAGAAGCCGCCCTTGCGCCCGACGGAGAAACATAGACAGCGATGGGTACAGATGCCGTTAACATCCTTTGGACGATTTGCCGCATAGACGATTCAAGCCCGCCGGGTGTGTCGATTTCTATTACGAGGCATTCGGCGGCTTTTCTTTCAGCCGCCTCAATTGCGTCAATGGTATGCTGGGCGATAATCGGATTTATCGGCCCCTTGATTTGAATGACTTCAACCTGCGGTTTTTTGGCAAAAAGAGGGGTTACTAAAAGGACCGATGCGAGCAAGGCTACAAATAGAGCTAATTTATTTTTCATAGGTAAAACTATAACATTTACACTCGCCTTTGTCAACCGTCATTGCGAGCGACCGTCATTGCGACCCCGACGATATGTCGGGACGAAGCAATCTAAAAGAGCCGTCAATTGTATTGACCCCGCACCTTTGAAATATTCAAGTTTTTAGAAAATGTTCTATTCTACAAGATGAATAAGACAAAGGTGCGGGGTTGACGAAACCGCAGATAAGTGTTATTATTTAAAATTTGTGGGGCTGTAGCTCACCCGGGAGAGCGCCTGCATGGCATGCAGGAGGTAAGGGGTTCGATCCCCCTCAGCTCCACCATAATTTAAGACGTTAAATAGTTGTTGACAAACATAAAAATGATGGTATAATCACCATTGTAGTAAATAGAAGATTAGAAGTCTTAAGCCGTAAGGTTGGGATGACTAGCCT
>CAZXJX010000102.1:0-2868 GCA_964641235.1 uncultured Planctomycetia bacterium | reverse complement strand
AATATCTTTAAAAAGCGCGACGGGGTATAAAAAGAAAATTTTATCGTCCTGCCTATTTTTTTGAGCGCTGCGTGGTCATACATATCGGAATAAAATCCGCCGTCCTCATTAATATGACAGCCGGGCGTTTTTTCCGCCAAGGCCCTCAGCGGGGAAAATTTCTCTATTCTAAGTTTATTGCAGGCGATGGAATCAAGCCCTATCTCTTTGGCAAACTGAGGGATGTACAACATCTCTTCTTTGCTTTCGCCTATATTTCCGTAGATGAAATAACCGTTGTAGTAGATAGGATATTTCGTGAGCACTTTAAAGGCAGCCCTGACCGTGGCGGAATCGAAACCTTTGTTCAACTGAGCTAATATGCGGTCATGCGGAGATTCTATGCCGACCAAAAGTCCTTTAAATCCCGCCTTGACCATTTTCCGCAGCAGGCGCGGGTATTTGAATATTTCTATGCGGGCCTGAGCGATAAAGCGTTTCTTTATCTTGCGCTCAATAATTGCATCGCAGAGCTTTTCCGATCTTCCTGCATCGGCAAAAAGATTATCGTCGCTAAAGAGGATTACTTGGGCAGTTATCCCCTCTATCTCCCTAATCACAGAATCGACATTACGCGTCGAATAAGTCCTTCGTTGGCCGAGAGGATTTAAACTGAATGTGCAAAATTTACAGTTGAAAGGGCAACCCCTCGCGCTCAAGACCGAATCAAAGGTAAGGCTCGTTACGTTAACACCGTTTACGGTAAGACGATACTTATTCTTTCTTAACGCGCGGTCCGGAGCCGGTATATCATCTATCTCAAGCAATGGCCTATTGTTATTGTGGGTCACCGAACCATTTTCTCTATAAGAAATACCCAGAATATCTCTCAAAGGCAGATCTTTCAGTATTTCCTTTATCGTCTCCTCCCCCTCTCCCCGGACGATAATATTTATGTTAGGACAAATCTTAAAAAGCTCATCCGCCATCTCTGTCGCTTTATACCCTCCCACGACCAACGATATATTATTCGGGATGCGTTTGAGAAGATCGCAGATTTCTTTAAATTGACGGTCCCAACCGATACTTACGCAGACGATATCGATTTCTCTTGATATGAAATCCAATAATTTATCGGTATCGGAGAACTCTTTTTCGTACCTTAAGTCGAGGAGCGTTAATTTATTAACTAATCCCCCAGCGCTGGTCGCGACATACTCCAGGCCCGTCGGCGGAAAAAGTTTCATAACGCTTGTATTGTTGCTTTCGATATAGGGGTTTAGAAATAAGGCGTGATTATATTTCATGAATTATTTTTCCTATCTACGGCGTCTCGGCGCAAAGTGATATTTTATCGGTTTAACCGAAGATTGAATAAATTGTTCCTGAGAAATCCCCGGATGCTTTGAGATGGGCAACGAAATCCTGATAAGTTTTTCGATATTGCGGACATCGCGGCTTTGTTCAGGCATCGCAAAAGAAATCGCATGCCCTTTATGCCCTGCCCGTCCTGTGCGGCCGATACGGTGAACGTAGTTTTGCGCGTCTTCGGGGAGATCATAATTGACGACCAACTCGATTCCGGTCACATCGATTCCTCTGGAAGCGATATCAGTGGCGACGAGCACTTTATATTTTCCTGATTTAAAACCTTCAAGCGCTTCACGGCGCTGAACAAGAGAACGGTTAGAATGTATCTCGGCCGCTCTATATCCCATATTTCTAATTGCTATTACAATCTTCCTTGCGTTATGTTTAGTGCGGGAGAACAAAAGAATTGCCCCGTGATATTGCGCAAGCAGTTTCCCAAGAAGCCGCAATTTCGCGTCTTTTCTGACAATAAACAATTCATGGGTGACATGCTCCGCGGCGGTGCCGGAAGGGGCAATCTCGACGCTCACGGGAAGTTTCATATGTTTAGCGGCTATTCCCATGACCTCTTTGGGGATAGTCGCGGAAAAAAGCATGGTCTGCCTTTCTCTCGGAAGGAAACGTAAAATTTTTTCCACCTGCGGCGCAAACCCCATATCAAGCATACGGTCCGCTTCATCAAGCACCAGCATCGCCACATCATTAAGCGATACGTTCCTCTGGTTTAAATGGTCAATGAGCCTGCCCGGAGTCGCGATCACCACGCGGGGATTTTTACGCAACGCCCGCACCTGTTCGTACATCGAAGCGCCGCCGATAAGACAAGCCGTCTTTATTCCAAAAGGGCTCGCGATAATATGAAATGCCTCATCGATCTGGATAGCTAATTCGCGGGTAGGCGCGAGCACCAATCCCTTGCCTTTTTTCTGCGCAAGAGATTGCACCATTGGGACAGCAAAAGCATGGGTTTTACCGGTTCCGGTCTGTGCGACACCAACAATATCTTTACCTTCAATCGCCAGAGGGATTGCTTTCAGTTGAATCGGCGTCGGCACCTTAAACTTTATGTGCTCAAGAATATCAAGAATTTTCGGAGCAATGCCTAATCCGTAAAAACTCTGAGGGGGTTGACTAACCATCCCTAAACCTTCGCTCCTTTAGGTAACTGACCCAGATGAACGTGGCAGAAGACCTCATGATTATAGATACTCAAAATTTGCTTACAGTGAGGATGTTTGCATTTCCTGCCCTTGCGTGAAGTCCTTATTTTGATTGTCATTGCTAATTCTCCTTAAATTGTCGGCGATACTGAAAGCGCCTAAGAGAAAAGCCGTAAAGGTTAGCGTCTCCCCTCTACGGCTTAAGATTCCCTAATCTTTATTTTTTTATTATACCTCCCAAATTGCGAATTGTCAATATCCTTAAATCAATAGACTCCCAACTCCTTTAATCTCTCATCCGATATGCCGAAATAATGCGCCATTTCATGGCAGACGGTCTTCGCAACCTGAGATTCTA
>CAZXJX010000101.1:0-2877 GCA_964641235.1 uncultured Planctomycetia bacterium | reverse complement strand
ATATCGGCTGTAGCGCTTTATTAAATAATTGGCAAGAGCATAGGATTCTTCATAGGCGAGTTCCAATTGAATTTCATCCGCAGCGTTAGAGAAGGTAGCGTCTAAATCTTTAAACGGAATTAATTGGCCTTTATCGACCGCGCTTTTTAATACGGATAAATCTTTATCAATATAAGCGAATTCTTCATGCGTCGCTAAACCTTCGTTTAACCAAATAGGGCAATTTCCTTTTGCGATATCGTGGATTATCGCATGAGCGTATTCGTGCCAGATTATCCCCCGTATCTCATTCGAAGTAAAATCAGCGCCTATAAATGGCAGGCGAATTTTGCCGTCATAAACGCCGACCACGCCTTTTTGCCAGTCGCCTATCGATTCGAAATCTCCCTTTTCGTAAATTAAGACCATAATTTTATGCTTGGGCTGGTAATTAAAATCTTGGCCGACTAACCTATACGCTTCCTGTAGATAATAACGGACATTATAACTTAATCTAGTCCCTCCTTTCGAATAACTTATATCGAACTGGTCCATCCCCGTTGAGCGGTATTCCTTTTCTATCTTCGCTTCCTTCTCCAATTTTGCGAGTTTCTCTTTTAACGCATCTGCGTATGGATGATTAGGATTGAGCGTTAATATTTTCTCCCACAACTTCTTCGCCTCATCCATCTTCTGCGATAGATATTTTAAGTCACCCATTAAAACTAACGCATTGATGTTATCCGGATCGTTCTCCAGCGAAGCCGCAAGATATCTTTCGGCGGAAGATAGACGGCGAGCCGAATATTCCATTTCGCCTTTTTTTGAGTACGCGACGGAGAGGTTTTTCTTTACCGTCTTGTGATTAGGCGCGAGCCTGCGCGCCTGTTCGAAATAAGATATGGCAGCGTCTACTTGTTCGTCTTTGAGCGCCTTAACCCCTAACTCGTTGTACATCGAAGCGCCCAGCAAATCTTCGGCGGCAAGTCCCTGCCTAGAAATGGCAAAAAACATTATTACGAGAAGAAAAATTTTAAGGATTTTGATTTTCATGTTATAATTTAGTATACCATGAATGGGAAATCTTTTCAAAAACTTGTGAAATTAATGGCGAAGTTACGTTCTAAGTCCGGTTGCCCCTGGGATAGAAAGCAAACGTACTCCTCGATAAAGAAACATTTAATCGAAGAGGCCTACGAGGTTTGCGACGCAATCGATTCAAAAAATCTTCATGCGTTTAAAGATGAGCTCGGAGACCTTCTCTTCCAGGTTATATTCCACGCCCAGATTGCGAAGGAACGCGGCGCGTTCGATATCGATGACGTAATACGGGCTTCTTATAATAAAATGCGGCGGCGTCATCCGCACGTCTTCGGAAAACATAAGGCGAAGGGTCCGGATGAAGCATATAGACGCTGGCAGGAGAAAAAAGACGAAGAAAATAATTACGAGGGCGAAAAGAGCATCTTAAAAGGAATTCCTAAAACTTTGCCTGCTTTACTTAAGGCGCAGAAGGTGTCGAAGCGCGCCGCCTGGACGGGATTTAACTGGCCTGATATTAAAGGCGTCGTCGGAAAAATCGATGAAGAGCTTGAGGAGGTAAAAGAGGCTTTAAAAGAAAAAAATAAAAGGCATCTCTCTGAAGAGATCGGTGATTTATTATTCGTCATCGCGATTTTAGCGCGGCATAAGGGAATAGACGCGGAAGAAGCCTTACATCATACCGCCAAAAAATTCGCCAAGCGTTTCAGAAAGATAGAGGAAGGATTAGAAAAACGCGGTAAGAAAATGGCGGCGTGCGACTTAAAAGAATTAACCCGCCTTTGGAATCTGCATAAATAGGGACACTTCCCCGATTAGCATCAGAACCGTCCCTGCTTTACTTTACTCCAGCTTATACTCAACCGATTTATCAAAAACCGATTTGAAATCGTAGATGTCCTTGAAGTCCTCTATCGAATCCTCTTCCGTTTTAGAAAGAAGTTTTGCATCTATCATATTAAAGACTATATTGCCGAAATCATCCGTCGCACATACGCCCCAATGTTCTAAGACGGTGCGCGCCAAAGACCCGAATTGCTCGATCGCGTAACGTCGAATGCCATCCAGTAGTTCTTGACCCGTAACATGCCGAGGTTTCTCGAGCCTGCTGACCGTAAAATTCAACGCCGCCATCAGAAAAAGATACGCCTCTGACTTGTACCGAGGGTCCTTTTCGACGACCTGTTCTGTAACTTTAAAGAAATCTAACTCACCTTTCACTATTTCTCCCCCGCGACAAGCAAAAGGGCAATTATTGTCTTTGCGTCCCTTATCCTGCCTTCCTTAAGATATCTTAATACATCGGATAATTTCATCACTCTAACTTTTATATCCTCGTCGTAATCCAAATTTTGTTTTGCGGGCTTTAAACCCGTTGCCTTGTAAATATAGACGACCTCATCCGTCACGCCCGGAGTCGGATAAAAAACATAAATCTTTCTTAAGCGGCCTGCGGCAAAGCCGACTTCTTCTATTATTTCCCTTCTCGCGGCAAGGATGGGTTTCTCGCCCTTGTGCAGCGTCCCGGCTGGTATCTCGAGAAGTCTTTCGCCGACGGCATAACGGAATTGCTCCACTAAAATTATCTTATCCTTTGTAAGGAAAGGAACTACTCCGACCGAACCGACGTGATGGACGACTTCCCATCTCGCCTTTCTCCCTCTTATAAGCCCGTCGCTTACGACGAGCTTGACTATTTTTCCATCGTAAATTACGCTCTTCTTTTTAACTTTGAATTTCGCCATTTTTATTAGGGACACATCCCATTTATTAATTTGTTAAAGGGATGTGTCCCTATTTTCCCCTATTTTCCTCAAACCACATCTTATCCCTGTATTCCTTTAACATACGGCAGGT
>CAZXJX010000100.1:0-2883 GCA_964641235.1 uncultured Planctomycetia bacterium | reverse complement strand
ATTGTGAAAAATCCACGGACATACGAACATATCGAGCCGCAACTGGTCGGCAACAAAAGGCGTATTTTAATTTCCGAACTTTCAGGAAAGACATCGATTATTTTAAAAGCGAAAGCGTTAGAACTGGATTTGAAGAAAGAGGCACCGAAGACTAGGAAAATATTAAAATTACTGCAACGACTCGAACATAATGGGTATCATTTCGAGGCAGCGGAAGGGTCGTTCGAAGTATTCTTAAAACGCGCATTCAAAAAATATAAGCGTTTCTTTGAGCTGGAAGGATTTAGGGTTGTCGTCGAGCACCGCGGCGGAAAGCTAGTTTCCGAAGCGACGATCAAATTGAAGGTGAATAAAGTCGAGGAGCACACCGCCGCCGAAGGCGACGGCCCGGTTAACGCTTTGGATAATGCGCTGCGAAAGGCGCTATCCGATTTTTATCCGACTCTCTCGGAGATGCACCTTTCCGATTTCAAAGTCAGGGTGCTCGATGAAAAGGCCGGCACCGCGGCGAAGGTCAGGGTATTGATCCAATCGCAGGATGCCAAAGATTCATGGTGGACCATCGGAGTATCCGAGAATATCATCGAAGCATCCTGGAATGCGCTGGTAGATTCAATCGAATATAAACTGCTTAAAGACCGCAAGTCTAAAGATAAATATAAATAGGGACACATCCCATTTTCTTTACTTAAATAAATAGGATGTGTCCCTATTAAAAGTCTTAAATGATAAGATGCGAGAAATCCCATCAGTCTATAATCCGAAAGACACAGAAGCGAAATGGTATAAGTTCTGGGAAGGTAAAAAATTCTTCCATGCCGAGCCAGCCTCCGAAAGAAAACCTTATACTATAGTTATCCCGCCGCCGAATATCACCGGCATTCTACATATGGGCCATGCCCTCAATAACACCGTGCAGGATATCCTGATTAGATGGAAAAGGATGCAGGGTTTCTGTACCGAGTGGCTTCCCGGAACCGACCATGCGGGTATTGCGACTCAAAACGTTGTCGAGAAAGAACTGGCGAAAGAGAAAATCAAACGGCAGGACTTAGGTCGAGAGAAATTCTTGGAGCGCGTCTGGCAATGGAAGGAACAATACGGGTCGACGATAATTTCGCAGCTTAAAAGGCTCGGCTGTTCGTGCGATTGGGAACGCACCAGGTTTACGATGGATGAGGGTTTGTCTAATGCGGTTTTAGAGGTATTTATTCGACTATATGAAAAAGGCCTTATCTATCGCGGAAACTATATAATTAATTGGTGCCCCCGCTGTCAAACTGCGCTAAGCGACGAAGAATCTCAGCATAGGGATTTAAAGGGCTATCTATATTACATAAAATATCCTATCAAAGGCGAAAATAAATATATAACGGTTGCGACTACCCGTCCCGAGACGATGTTAGGCGACGTTGCGGTTGCAGTCAATCCGAAGGATAAACGACACAAAGATATTTTAGATAAAACTATAATCCTGCCGATATTAGAGAGGCATTTAAAGGTAATTACGGATGATTTCGTCGACCCGAAATTCGGGACAGGCGTCGTTAAAGTCACGCCTGCGCATGACCCTAATGATTTTGAGATGGGCACGCGCCATAAATTAGAGCCGATTTTGGTTATGAATTCCGACGGCACGATGAATAAAAATGCGGGCGATTACGAAGGAATGGACAGGTTTGAGGCGCGCGAGGCGATTTTGGAAGATTTAAAAGAACGAAAATTGTTGGAAAAAATAGAGCCGCATTCTTATTCAGCCGGGCACTGTTATAGATGTCATACGGTAGTCGAACCTTATTTATCCGAGCAATGGTTTGTCAAGATGAAGCCGCTCGCAAAACCGGGGATAGAAGCGGTCAAAAGCGGAAAGATTAAATTTTATCCCGAGCGCTGGACGAAAGTATATTTGGATTGGATGGAGAATATCCGCGATTGGTGTATTTCCAGACAGATTTGGTGGGGACATCGCATTCCTGTCTATTATTGTAAGAAATGCCTGCAGGCTTCCGACGGGAAAAAGGGCATAATCGTTTCGCGGGTTAAACCTCAAAATTGTCAGGATTGCGGTTCCGGCGAGTTAATTCAAGATGAAGACGTACTCGATACCTGGTTTTCGTCGTGGCTCTGGCCGTTTTCGACGTTTGGCTGGCCCGAAAAGACCGAGGACTTAAAATATTTCTATCCGACCTCTTCTTTAGTGACCGCTCAGGAGATAATTTTCTTCTGGGTCGCGCGTATGATTATGGCTGGACTTGAATTTATGGGAGACGTGCCCTTTAAAGACGTATATATCCACGGCACGGTCCGGGATGTGACGGGGACAAAGATGTCGAAGTCGTTAGGTAATATCATCGACCCCGTGGATATAATCGAAGAATACGGGACGGATGCCTTAAGATTTAGCTTAATTTCCATAACCGCAACAGGGCAGGACGTATTTCTGTCAAAGGATAAGTTTGAGTTAGGGCGTAATTTCGCGAACAAGGTTTGGAATGCCTCCAGGTTCGTCTTATTAAATTTGGACGAGGATTTAAAATGCGACTTCAATTTTAAAAAGCCCGACCTACCTTTGATCGATAAATGGATCCTCTCACGATTGAATCATACGATAGATTCGGTGACAAATGCATTAACAAATTATAGGTTTAACGAAGCGGCAAATACGATTTATGAATTCTTCTGGCATGAATTCTGCGATTGGTACGTGGAATTGGTTAAACCCGAAATGACGAAGGATGAATTTAAGGGCACTGTCCGCAGAAATATCATCCAGTCAATTTTGGTTTATTGTCTGGACAATTCGCTGAGGCTTCTCCATCCATTTATGCCATTTGTTACCGAAGAGATATGGCAAAATATTCCCCACGAAGGAGAGTCGTTGAT
>CAZXJX010000099.1:0-2898 GCA_964641235.1 uncultured Planctomycetia bacterium | reverse complement strand
TAAGCAATTGTTCGCGCAGGTTACTAATCCGGCGATTGACCCGATCCGCGAAGAACTGGTTATGAGTTTGGAAAATTATCTGGGCGCGGAAAAGAATTTGCTCGACGAAACTCCGGAACATTGCCATAGGTTAAAGGTAAAGCAGCCCATTTTGACCGATGAGGAATTAGAGAAGATTCGCCGAATAAAGAACGGTACCTTCAGGACCAAGACCATCTCAATGCTTTTTGAAGTCAAAAAGGGTAAGGCGGCTTT
The DNA here is from genome assembly GCA_964641235.1 of uncultured Planctomycetia bacterium. Classification (GTDB taxonomy): domain Bacteria; phylum Omnitrophota; class Gorgyraeia; order Pluralincolimonadales; family CAZUZR01; genus CAZXJX01. The sequence continues at coordinate 2,643 of CAZXJX010000099.1, read as the reverse complement.
TAAGAAAGCTCTCGATAGAATTTGCAAAGAAGCCTCCAAGGCCATAAAAGACAGATACAGTTTTATCATCTTAAGCGACAGGGGTGTCAATCGAAAATATGCTGCTTTGCCGGCGCTTTTAGCTGCGGCATCGGTGCACCATCATTTAATTCGAGAAGCAACGCGCACTCAAATCGGAATTGTAGTTGAAAGCGCAGAGCCGAAAGAAGTGGCGCATTTTGCGCTATTGTTCGGCTACGGCGCGGATTGCGTTAATCCCTACCTTGCTTACGAAACGATAGGGCAGATGGTCAAAGAAAAAGAGTTGAGCGTAGATTTTAAGACGGCACAGAAGAATTATATAAAAGCCGTCGACAAAGGATTGCTGAAGATTCTTTCGAAGATGGGTATTTCAACTTTGCAGAGTTATAGAGGCGCACAAATTTTTGAAGCGCTGGGGTTAAACGAAGAAGTTATCGATAGATGCTTTACGGGCACGACGTCTCGAATCGAAGGTGTCGGTTTAGATGTAATTGCCGAGGAGACGATAAGGAGGCACGAGGGTGCGTATCCTGAAATCTTCGTCGACAAACCGCAATTGGCTAACGGCGGGCTTTATCAATGGCGCCGCGACGGCGAGTTTCATTTATGGAATCCCGATACGATTGCAACTCTTCAGGATGCGACACGAAAAAAGGGCTTCGAAAAATATAAAGAATTCGCCGGATTAGTTAATAATCAAACGGGATATCTTACTACTTTGCGCGGGCTTCTTAAATTTAAGAAGGCAGAACCAATTCCAATCGAGGAAGTAGAACCTGCTCGCGAAATCGTAAAAAGGTTTGTCACGGGCGCTATGAGTTTTGGTTCGATAAGTAAAGAGACCCATGAAACGCTCGCGATTGCAATGAACAAACTCGGCGGAAAATCGAATTCGGGGGAGGGCGGCGAAGACCCCGCGCGTTTTATCTCTTTACCCAGCGGTGACAGCACTCGTTCTGCCGTAAAACAGGTCGCCTCCGGTCGATTCGGCGTTACAAATAATTATTTGACCAACGCCGATGAGTTGCAGATAAAGATTGCGCAAGGTGCAAAGCCGGGCGAAGGCGGACAACTTCCCGGACATAAGGTCAGCGTCACTATCGCAAAGACTCGATATTCCACGCCGGGCGTTACTTTGATTTCGCCGCCACCGCATCATGATATTTATTCGATAGAAGATTTAGCGCAGTTAATCTTCGATTTAAAGAATGTGAATCCGCGCGCCCGCATAAGCGTAAAGCTCGTTTCGGAAATCGGAGTTGGCACTATTGCGGCGGGAGTCGCCAAAGGCCATGCGGATATGATTTTGATTTCAGGCGGCGACGGAGGTACGGGCGCATCGCCGTTAAGTTCAATAAAACATGCGGGCCTGCCTTGGGAGTTAGGTTTATCCGAGACGCACCAGACCCTGGTATTAAATGACTTAAGAAGCCGCGTGCGTCTTCAGACCGACGGACAGATGCGCACAGGTCGCGATGTCGCAATCGCGGCGCTTTTAGGTGCGGAGGAATACGGTTTCGCCACAGCCGCATTGATCGTTTTGGGCTGCGTGATGTTGCGGCATTGCCACCTTAATAATTGCTCGGTTGGGGTTGCGACACAGGAGGAAATTTTAAGAAAGAGATTTGCCGGACGGCCGGAGTATATTCAAAACTATTTTCATTTCGTCGCCGAAGAGGTGCGCTCTATCATGGCGCAATTGGGCGTTGCGAAGATGGACGAACTGATTGGCCGCACCGACTTTTTGGAAATCAACGATGAGATTTTACACTGGAAAGCAAAAGGAATCGATTTTTCAAAAATTCTTTTTCGGCCGGAAGTCCCGGAGGACGTCGGCACATATTGTACTAAAAAACAGGACCACGGCGTCGATAAGGTTCTGGACTTGAAATTAATCGAGCTTTCAAAGAATGCTTTGGAAAATAAGGAACCGGTCAGAATAGAATTGCCGATTGTAAATTCAAATAGGACCACAGGTGCGATGTTGAGCGGTGAAATTTCACTGCGCCACGGCGAGGGAGGTTTGCCCGACGACACCATTCATTGTAAATTTACAGGCACCGCGGGACAAAGTTTCGGAGCATTTTTGACAAAAGGAATTACCTCGGAGCTCGAGGGCGATGCGAACGATTATGTGGGGAAAGGCCTTTCGGGCGGCAGGATTATAATTTATCCTCCTAAGAGGGCAACTTTTGTTCCCGAAGAAAATATCATTATCGGTAATACGACATTTTACGGCGCGACCTCCGGCGAGGCATATATCCGAGGGGTAGCGGGCGAGAGATTTTGTATTCGTAATTCAGGCTTATTCGCTGTGGTCGAAGGCGTTGGTGACCACGGCTGCGAATATATGACTGGCGGGCGCGTCGTAATTTTAGGTAAAACCGGGCGTAATTTTGCGGCTGGTATGTCAGGAGGCATCGCTTATGTCTACGACGAAGATGAAAATTTTAAGTCGGGTTGTAATATGAGCATGGTCGAATTCGATGAGATAGAAGAGGAAGACAGGTTGACTATTCGCGAGCTCCTTGAGAACCATTATAGGTATACACATAGCGCAAAAGCGAAGAATATCTTAGTTAATTTTGAGGAGGAACTCAAAAATTTCGTTAAGGTAATGCC
>CAZXJX010000098.1:0-2903 GCA_964641235.1 uncultured Planctomycetia bacterium | reverse complement strand
TGTCCCGCCGAATGAGCCTATCTTTGCGCTTGCGCCGGGCCGCTTTGTAGAGCTCGCAAGTTTTTTTACCGCTTCTACAAAAATATTCGCTTTATCTATATCGACACCCGCCCTTTTATAAGTCAGCCCCATTTTCGTTTTAGTACCCTTTATGTTCTGTTGCAAATTTATCGCCTTCGCCGCCGAAGGGCACAGGGTAATCCCCCGTATAACATGCGGTGCAATAATTCTTAGGGCAAGATACGGAACCCAGTAATCCCTCCAGCGAAAGATAGCCAAGCGATGTTACGCCCAAGAATTTTCGAATCTCCTCAATCGAATGCGTTGCCGCAATCAATTCTTTCCTCGTCGGAAAATCGATTCCGTAAAAACAGGGGTATTTAATCGGTGGACAGGAAATCCTCATATGGACCTCTTTGACGCCGGCTAAAAACAGGTTCTTAAGCCTTGCCTTTGAAGTCGTGCCGCGGACTATTGAATCGTCGACGACGATTATCCTCTTGCCTTTTAAAAGGCCTCTTATAGGATTAAATTTTACCTTAACGTTAAAATCTCGGATATGCTGCGACGGCTGGATGAACGTCCTGCCGACGTAATGATTTCTGATTATCCCTATTTCGATGGGTATTCCTGACTGATGCGAAAGCCCTAAAGCCGCCGGTGTTCCCGAGTCCGGTATAGGAACTATTAAATCCGCATCGACCGGATATTCCTTGGCAAGTTTAATTCCTAAATTCTGTCTTACTAAATGGACGCATTCGCCGAATATGCGCGAATCCGGCCGAGCGAAATATACGTGCTCAAAAATGCAATGCGCCAATCTTTTGATTTCGCCAAACGGTTTCACCGAGCGTAATCCCTTCTTATTTATGAATAAGACTTCACCCGGCTCAACCTCCCTTATAAATTCGGCCTCTATTAAATCCAAAGCGCATGTTTCGCTCGCCAATACATACGCGCCGTCTAATTTTCCCAAACATAACGGCCTCCACCCATGAGGGTCGCGTACGCCTATTAACTGGTCCTCGTTTAAAATTACGAGCGAAAATGCGCCTTTAATCTGCCTAAGGGCATATAGTAAACCTTCTTCGAAATTTCTATGTTCTGGCCTAGCCATAAGATGAATTATTATCTCGGAATCGAGCGTGGTCTGGAATATCGAGCCGCGTGCTTCCAGTTCCGCGCGCAGCAACGCGCCGTTTATTAAATTTCCGTTATGTCCGATCGCAACGGTCCCGCGGGAATAATCTACGACTACGGGTTGCGCATTCTTCAATGTCGTGGAACCTGTCGTCGAATATCTGACGTGGCCGATTGCAACATGACCTTTTAATTTACTCACTTTCTCTTCGTCGAAGACGTCGGAGACCAGCCCCATCCCTTTATGCGAATAGATAGAATTTCCGTCAAAGGCGGCAATTCCGGCCGATTCCTCGCCGCGGTGTTGAAGCGCATATAAACCTAAATACGTGAGCCTCGCCGCTTCCTGATGCCCGTAAACCCCGAACAACCCGCAATGCTCTTTTATCCTATCGCCCATCGTTAACCTCTTATCATTTATTGACTATATTTACAGATCCAAACTCTGCACGATGAATGTTTAAGGACATGATCGACCGTCGCCCCCAACGACGCCTGCGACTTTTTCATCCCCACTCCCAAAACAATTAGGTCGCATTGTTTTTCTATGGCGAGGTCGACTATGGTAGAACCTGCTTCGCGCGATTGAATCAATTGAGTCTGAGCGCTTACGCCGTACTCTCTTGCTATTGCGGCTGCACGATGAAGCGCCATATCCGCTTTCTCCAACCGATCCGGTAAAAAGGTATCTAAAGGTAGCGGCGCTGGGACTTCTATAACGTATAAAGCGATTAACTCCGCGCCGCTGTCTTTCGCAATCTGGGATGCTATTTGAACATTTTCAGTAAACGGGCCGCCCAGCGTAGGAACCAAAATCTTTTTCGTCGTGAGTTTCTTAAACTCGGGCACGGTTATCTTTTCTACTTCTACCGTCTCTAAGATCGGCATCTTTGTCTTCCACCTATAACTTAAATACAATGCTATTCCCAATATCATCCATAAAAATCCCAACTTCCTGCCGTGAGAATGAGAAATTACCACAATAAGCCAAACTGTAGAAGTCGCCAGTAAGCCCAATACGGCGGTTATGGGAATTTCTGACCGCCCTATTCTGATATTTCCTCTAAGTTTAAAGGGCCTTGCAAGGCTTGGTTCTCTTATTCTCAAACCTATCAATGATAAATGCGCCATAGAAAAAGCGAGCATAGCGCCGAAATTATAAAGGTCGGCCAAAACCGTTATCTTTCTGCTCGAGAGGACAACTATAATGGCGATAACGGAAAAAACCGACAACGATATAAATGGCGTATTGAATTTAGAGTGGACACGGCCTAAAAAATTTGGAATCTGATAACTATTTGCCATTGAATAAGATAACCGCGATGCGCCGATTACGCCGGCGTTCGCCGCAATTAACAATATGGTTGCACCCAACATTGCAATCCAAGGCGAAAGGTATTTTCCTAAAACGGGAAGATTTGCCACAATGCCCGCCATCGGGTCGCCTATCCACTTACTTCCTAACTCCTCCGGCGAAACAGCAGATAACGCTACTAAAGAGATGCCCATATACATAATCAAAACGGTAGCCAACGTCAGTAACATAGCGCGCGGTATCTTCTTTCCGGGGTCCATAGTTTCGCCTGAGAGCTGTGATACCGCCTCTATGCCTGTGTATGCCACCATCGCTATTGATATTCCGTAGATAAAATTGCGCCACGTCGGTAGCGTGCCAAAATGTATCTGGCCTAAAAGCTTGGGGAAATTCAAAACTGCTATGACGCCTAATCCGATAATGGTAATCTGTGTAACTATGCTCAAAA
>CAZXJX010000097.1:0-2913 GCA_964641235.1 uncultured Planctomycetia bacterium | reverse complement strand
GGGTTAGATATGGCGATAATAAACCCGAGCGACGACGCGATGTTTCGGGTCGCGAAGGCAAAGGTAAAGCGTAAAGCGACGGAAAACGAAATAAAAAAATTCTTAAAGAACGCTTTAAGGCCCGTCGAAGAAATCACGAAGAAAGAGAGGAAAGCCAAACTCGCATATCCCAAGGATGTAAGGTCACGCCTAAAAGATGCGATTTTATACGGCGATAAAGATAATATAGTACCTTTTATCGAAGAGGCGTTAGCCGACGGCATCAGGCCCTTAGAGATTAATAATTCGATTTTGATTCCCGCTTTGGAGATAGTAGGCGAAAGATTTGCTAAGAGAGAATATTTTTTGCCGCAGATAATTTTATCGGCCGAGGCAATGCAGCGGGCGTTCGGGCGGCTTAAGAAGGAACTTAAGCCGAGCGAATCGAAGGGAAGAGGCAAGATAGTGATAGCGACCGTCGAAGGAGATATACACGATATCGGTAAAAACATCGTAATATCCATCCTAGAAAATCACGGTTACGAGATTTATGACTTAGGCCGTTCGGTCCCGGCGGAGGTTATAATAAAAGAGGCGGTCAGGAATAAAGCGGATATAATCGGATTAAGCGCCCTTATGACGACGACGATGATTCAGATGGAGCGCGTCATCAAGGAATTAAAAAAACAAGGGTTGAAATTTAAAACGCTAGTCGGCGGCGCTGTTGTAACAAAAGAATACGCCAAGAAAATCGGCGCTTCAGCATATGCGCGGGACGCTATCGAGGCAGTTAATATAATAAAATCGCTTCTTAAAGAAAGGTCGTGATGCAAATGGAGCGGAAAAAACTTACCCTTCCGGATATACAGAAGAAAAAGCAAGAAGGAAATAAGATCACGATGCTTACGGCATACGATTATCCGTCGGCACGTTTAATCGATGAAGCGGGTATGGATATGATCTTAGTCGGCGATTCCCTTGCGATGACGGTTTTAGGTTATGAATCTACGGTGCCCGTAACGATGGATGAGATGATTCATCATTCAAAGGCAGTCAAGCGCGGCGTAAAATCCGCGCTATTAGTCGGCGATATGCCGTTTATGTCGTTTAATGTGAGCAAAGAGGAGACGATTAGAAATGCGGGCAGATTTATAAAGGAGGGCGGATGCGGCGCCGTAAAATTAGAGGGTGGTTTTGAAGTATTGGATGTAACAAAGGCTTTAATTAATGCTGGCATTCCTGTCTTAGGCCATATAGGACTTACACCGCAGACTGCAGTGATGCTCGGCGGTTTTAAAGTTCAAGGGAAAGATGCCCAGACAGCGCAGAGATTATTGGATGCGAGTCTGGTGTTGGAAGAGGCAGGCTGTTTTGCTATAGTATTGGAATGCGTGCCGGATAAGTTGGCGAAATTGATAACGGAAAATTTAAATATTCCGACGATAGGTATCGGCGCAGGCCCTTACTGCGATGGACAGGTCTTGGTTACCAACGATATGATAGGGTTGTTTGAACGCTTCGTGCCGAAATTCGTAAAGAGGTATAAAAACCTTTGGCCTGAGCTTCTCGAGGCATTTAGGAAATATAAGGAAGAGGTAGAGAAGGGCATTTTTCCTACGACGGAATTTAGTTATACGATGGGCGATGAGGAGATTGCGAAATTGAAAATCAAAAGGAGGGCCAGATGAAGATCGCGGTTGTAGGGCCCGGCGCATTAGGTTGTTTAATCGGAGGTTTTTTAGCGAAGACGGGCGAAGATGTCTGGTTTCTAGACAAACATTCCGAACGCGCAACTAAATTAAGGGACGATGGCATTAAAATAGAAGGCATAAGCGGCGAGCATAATGTAAAGGCAAAGGCCACATACGAGCCCAAGGAAATAGGGACATCGGATTTAGTCATAATCTGCGTTAAATCTTATGATACCGAAACAGCCACCAAGAATATCAAATCCATCGTTTCAGACGATACCCTGGTTTTGACTTTGCAAAACGGCCTCGGGAATATCGAGATAATCGGCGAAATCGTAGGGCAGGAGAAGGTTATCGGCGGCACAACATCGCATGGCTCTACGTCGTTAGGCGACGGGCATATCAGGCATGCGGGTAAGGGCGAGACTATAATCGGCAGGTGGTATCAGGCATCTTCGCGCAAGGGCGTTAAAAAATGGCAGATCCCGCGCCGCAGGCTCGAAGAAGTGGCGTCGGTTTTAAGAAAGGCAAATTTCGAAACGAAGGTCTCGGATAATATAAAGGAAATAATCTGGTCTAAATTGATAATAAACGTCGGCATAAATGCCCTTACCGCGATAACTCATCTTAAAAATGGAGACCTGCTGGAATATGAATGGTCGAAAGACATTATGAGGCAAGCGGTTTTAGAGGCGACTAAAGTTGCCAAACGCCGCAGGATAAGCCTTACTTATTCCGACCCGATAAAGAAGGTCGAATCGGTATGTTCTTCGACCGCGGATAATCTTTCGTCGATGTTACAGGATGTCTTAATGAAGAAAAAGACGGAGATCGATTATATAAACGGCGCGATTGTAAGCGAAGGAGAAAATTTGGAGATCCCCACGCCTGCAAATTCCATCCTTACGGATTTGGTGAAAACCATCGAGGCAAGTTATAACAAACAGATTTACTTGGAGCGATAATAATTAAGTGCATAAGGTAACCGATAAAAAGATTTTAGCGAAAGGAGTAGTCCTTCTTAAAGTCGAGGCGCCCTTGGTCGTGCGCGAAGCGCAACCCGGACAGTTCGTTATTGCGCGATTAGACGAATTCGGCGAACGGATTCCGCTTACGATATGCGATAACGATAAATCTAAAGGGACTATAACGCTGATCGTTCAAGAGGTAGGAAGGTCGACGAAGGATTTATGCGCGCTTAAAGTCGGCGACGAAATTTTGGATATTTTAGGTCCTTTAGGGA
>CAZXJX010000096.1:0-2984 GCA_964641235.1 uncultured Planctomycetia bacterium | reverse complement strand
TGATGGGTATGCATACCGCTTCCGTTATCTCCGAATAAAGGCTTCGGCATAAAGGTCGCTACCATATTATTTTTTTTCGCGATGTTCTTGACGATATACTTGTACATAAGGCAGTTATCCGCCATCTTAACAAGCGTGCCGAACCTCATATCTATCTCGCACTGCCCGGCGGTTGCAACTTCGTGATGATGCACTTCAACTCCGATTCCCGCCTTTATCATCGCCAAGATTATCCTACTCCTTAAATCTTGCAGGGAATCGTGCGGAGGAACAGGGAAATATCCTTCCTTATACCGAGGCTTATATCCTAAATTCGGTTTTTCGTCACGACCCGAATTCCATTCGCCTTCGATTGAATCGATGAAGTAATAGCCGCTATTTTCGGTCTGATCAAAACGGATATCATCGAAAATAAAGAACTCCATCTCGGGCCCCCAGTAACTCGTATCCGCAATCTTTGTCGTCCTCAAAAAATCCGCCGCTTTCTTTGCGATATACCTTGGGTCACGGCTGTAGGGTTTCTTCGTCAATGGGTCATAGATATCGCAAAGAATGCTCAACGTAGGAACTTCACAAACAGGGTCGACGACGGACGAACGCGGGTCTAACATCAAAATCATATCCGACTCTTGAATCTTTTGAAATCCTCGGATAGATGAACCATCAAAACCGATTCCCTCTTGCCAAATGCTCGTCTTGGGGTCATCAATCTGAGATAGTTCCGATGCCGGAATCGAGAAATGCTGCCACATTCCAGGAAGGTCGTTAAATTTTAAATCGATTATCTCTATCTTGTTATCCTTGATAAGCTTAGCTATCTTCTGAATACCTTCACCGTTTATCTTTACCTGCCTGCCGAATTCATCTAACCTCTCTTTACTAACTTTTGTCTTGCCCTTCGTTGCCATTTCTTTTAATTCTCCTTTCTTTTAGATGTTGCCGTCACAAAGTCGTTTTAGATAATCCAGATGATGATAAAGTAATCCCAATTTCTCTTTAAGTTCTTCTTTCCTTTTGCCTCTTTCATATAAAGAGATAATTTCATCCAGCGTATTTAAAGCCCCTTTAACCAGACTTCTCGTTACACCCCTAAAAGCATCCAAGTCAGCATTACCGCTTCTTGCTTTAAAATCTAAGATGCCCTTAGTTGCATCGTCAATCACTTTCTTAAGCCATTCGTCGTCGTTAAACATTTTACCGCTCATTTTTGTTAAAATTATCTCTTACCTTCATTACCAGAATATTACATAATTGTTAAATCTATATTACATACTTTTATGCTGCTTAAAGCGCGGCCTCACCTTTTTCGCCGGTCCTAATTCTTATGGCATTCTCCACGTTTGAGACAAAGATTTTACCGTCTCCAATCTCGCCGGTCCTGGTGCTATCGATAATGGTTTTGGTGATGTGTTCGAGTTCCTGGTCGCGAACCACTACTTCTATCTTTATCTTGGGGAGAAGATCCACTTTATATTTTTCTCCGCGCCACTGCTGGACTACCCCCTTTTGTTTGCCGTGCCCTTCAATTTCGGAGATCATAAGTCCGCCGCAACCGGCCTTTTCCAAGGCGGAACGCACAACCTCAAGTTTTTCCGGACGAATAATCGCTTCGATTTTTTTCATAGTTTATTCCTCCTTAACTCCCAAGAAAGTATACGCCGGCTTTCTCGACAAAAATTCCGGGTAAGCGGAGTTGCCGTGCTCACCGATATCCAATCCTTCAATCTCTTCCTGAAGGCTGACTCTTATGCCCATAATTGCCTTCAATATCCCCCAGGCAATCAACGAAACGATGAACGTATAGGCACCTGCAGCAACGACTCCTGTAGCTTGAGCCATAAGTAATTGGGTGCCGCCACCGTAGAACAACCCATTTCCAGTAGCTGTGCCGGTTATCTTATCCTGAGCAAACAACCCTATTGAAAGCGTCCCAAAAATTCCGTTAACCAAATGGACGGATAGAGCGCCTACCGGGTCATCAATTTTAATCTTATCAAAACCGATAACAGATAAGACTACCAGAGCCCCTGCGATTAATCCTATTATAATTGAACTACCGACTCCTACAAATGCACAGGGCGCGGTTATGGCCACCAATCCTGCCAGACAACCATTGAGCGTCATTCCTAAATCGGGTTTACCTAAGAGAACCCAGGATACGATTGTTGCGCTCATTATCGCCGCTGCCGCAGCAGTATTAGTCGTAACTGCCACGTGGCTTATTGCATGTGGGTCTGCCGTCATAGTCGAGCCGGGATTGAATCCAAACCAGCCAAACCACAATACAAACGTCCCTATAGTTGCTAAGGAAAGGCTATGACCCGGGATAGGATTAATCCTGCCGTTTGTAAATTTGCCAAATCGCGGGCCCAATAATAACACTCCAGCCAAAGCCGCCCAACCGCCTACGGAATGAACCACCGTTGAACCTGCAAAATCAAACATTCCTTTTGTAGCAAGCCAACCTCCTCCCCACACCCAATGACCAACAACAGGGTAGATAAACATGGTCATAATAAATGTAAAGAGGATAAAGGACTTATACTTTATTCTTTCTGCCACTGCGCCGGAGACAATAGTCGCTGCGGTCCCGCAGAAGACCAGTTGAAAGAAAAATTTGGCAAACAACGGAACGCCTGTCCAGGAAATCGAAGAATAAACGCCCTGATAAGCCGCAGCCGTCGCCGGTGAATTATCGAGGCCGCTTAAAAAAAATAACCCTTTAAGCCCAATAAATGGATTACCGTCACCGAACATAAACCCCCATCCTAAGAACAAAAAGCCCAACGACGAAACCGCAAATACGATGAAATTCTTCGACAATATATTCACGCAGTTTTTCACCCTTGCAAAGCCCGACTCAACCATGGCGAAGCCCAAGTTCATAAAGAAAACCATCTTCGCCGTCACTAAAACCCAAATTGTGTCAACAATAACTTTTGAATCCATCTTTTACCTCCTTTCATTCTATAGATTATTTATTC
>CAZXJX010000095.1:0-2988 GCA_964641235.1 uncultured Planctomycetia bacterium | reverse complement strand
CAGATTATCACGAGATTAAATTTTTCTGTGTAAATCTTGTGTCAATCTTGTGGTTTTTACTTTATTCTTTCTTCTCTTTCTCTTCCTTGCCCTTTTCCTCTGTTTCTTCTTCCGTAACTTCCTCTTCCTTCTTCTGTTTTATGACCTCGGGCTCGGCTATCGCCTCTTCGGGCTTCACTTCTTCGACCTTAATCTCGACGGGTTTTTCAACAGCGATGATCCTAAGCTCCGGATCGTTTAAAATTTTAACTCCCTTTGGCGCAACTATATCCTTCACAAAGAGCGCGTCGCCTATCTTTAAATTAGCGACATCTACTTCTAACTTCTGGGGTATTTGCGTCGGCAAACATTCTACCTGAATTTCCCAAAGCACATGTTCCAAAATGCCTCCGTCTTGTTTGACGCCGACGGCCTCGCCCCTGGTAGCAAGGGGCACATTTACTTTTATCGCCTCGGTCAATAAAATTTGATTAAAATCGGCGTGCAAGATATCTCCGGTTACAGGATCATGCTGAATCTCTTTTATAATGCAAGTCCTATCCTTTGATTTCTCATCGCCCGAGATATTTAAATTTATGATGACGTTCTCTCCGGCGGCAGTATGCAAAACTTTCTCTAGCGCCTTCCTCATCAAAAATAAAGGTGTCGATTTTTCGCCTCTTCTATAGACAATCGCCGGGATAAATCCTCCCTTGCGAATTCGCCTGACCGCCTCTTTGCCCAAATCCTTCCTTAGTTTCGCTTCTAATTTAACCTGTTCCATCTATTTTTTGAACCTCGCTTTCCTTTCTATTGATAGACTTTATCGAAGAGCACGCTAATCGATTCTTCGTTATGAATCCTTTCTATCGCTTTTCCTAAAAGCGGAGCGACCGAAAGAATTCTTATCTTCGGTATCATCTTTTTCTTATCGATTGGTATAGTATCGGTAACTATCAATTCCTCGAGTTCAGATTTTTTTATCCTTTCAATCGCAGGGCCGGAAAGAACAGGATGCGTAGCGGCTGCGTAGACTGCTTTCGCCCCCGCTGATTTAAGCGCCGCTACCGCTTCAACCAATGTGCCGGCAGTGGCAATAAGGTCATCGACAATACAAACATTTTTTCCTTTTACCTCGCCCATAATATTCATGACCTCTGCTTTTCTGTCGTTTACGCGCCTTTTGTCCACAACCGCCAAATCCGCCTTCAATTTCTTCGCATAGGCCCGCGCCATTTTAACTCCGCCTACATCCGGCGAAACAACCACTAAGTTCGGCAACTTTTTCTTTTCAAAATATTCCATAAAGACATTCACCGCAAACAGATGATCGAGAGGAATATCAAAGAATCCTTGTATTTGCCCGACGTGTAAATCCATAGTTAAAACCCTGTTCGCCCCTGCAACCGTTATTAGATTGGCGACTAGTTTCGCCGTTATCGGCACCCGAGGCATATCCTTCCTGTCCTGCCTTGCGTATCCATAATAAGGGATAACCGCTGTGAGCCGGCGGGCAGACGCGCGCTTTAACGCGTCTATCAAAATTAAAAGCTCCATAATGTTCTCGTTCGCAGGCGGACATGTAGGCTGAATTATAAAGACATCCCTTCCTCTTACATCCTGATTTATCCTTACCCTTATTTCACCGTCGTTAAACCTATCGACCGATGCATCGCCTAAAGGAATTTTAAAATAATTGCAGATTTTCTTCGCCAACTCCAAATTCGCATTCCCGGAGAAAACTAACAGGTCGTTTTTCTTCATCGCTTTTTCCTTTTATTATTTTATCTTTTTTAAAATTTTACCGGGCACCCCCACGACAACCGATTTCGCCGGGACGTTTTTATTCCGCAGAACGACGCAACCTGCGCCCGTTAACGCATTTTTTCCGACTTTAACCGGCGCAACGAATATCGTTCCGCTCCCGACAAATGTGCCGTCGCCTATCGTGGTCCTGTATTTTCCCTTCCCGTCGTAATTCGCGGTTATGGTACCGCATCCGACATTTACATCTTTGCCTATAAAAGCATCACCCAAGTATGTCAAGTGCTTGGCTTTGCTGCCGCTTTTAATCCTCGAGCGGACCACTTCAACAAAATTCCCAAGCTCAACGCCGTCCTCTAACACAGTGCCTGACCTTATCCTGCAAAAAGGACCTACGGAGCAACCCTTGCCTATCCTGACGTTCTTTTCGATAACGACGAATGGGTAAATTACGGTATCTTTTCCGATTTTCGCGTCGGGCGCGATAAACGTCGTTTGCGTGTCCAGGACAGTGACCGCTTCCTTCAATAATTTATTGATGGTTCTTTCCTTTAAGACCGAAAAAACCTTCGCTAAATCCTCCCTGGAATTTATTCCGATGGCTTCGTTCGGATCGTTAGTTTCGACGGAACTTATCTTTTTATCCTCTGCAGTGAATATCGCAATCAAATCGGTTAAATAATATTCCTTTTTAACCTTTGATTTCTTGACCTTTTGTATGGCATCGAACAGTTCGCGCCTTTTAAAACAATAGACCCCGATATTTATTTCGTCAATGCGCTTTTGTTCCGGCGTCGCCTCTTTTTCCTCTACTATCCCTTCGATATTTCCGGATGAGTCGCGAACGACCCTGCCGTACGCGGCAGGGTCGCTTAACCTGGCGACCAAAAGCGTACAAGAAGCGCCAGCTGATCTATGTTCTCTTATCAAAGACCTTATGGTTTCGGATTTAATTAAAGGAACGTCGCCGTACAAAACTAGGAGATCTTTAGAAGGCAATAAGGCGCTTTTGGCGACCTTTACCGCATCGGCAGTGCCAAGCCGTCTTTTCTGAAATACAACCTTCGCCTTGCCCTTTAAAAATTTTTTGACTTCGTTCGCTTTATGTCCGATTACGGCTACGGGACGAGCGATTCCGGCCGAATTTACAGCGTCCAGTATATACTGGAGAATAGGCGTTCCGTGCAATGCATATAATACCTTCGGCGTCTCGGAATTAAAACGCGTCCCTTCTCCCGCAGCTAA
>CAZXJX010000094.1:0-3002 GCA_964641235.1 uncultured Planctomycetia bacterium | reverse complement strand
GCAGCCTAAACAAGAACCTCCCAAAAAAGAGACCTGCGTTTCCTGCCACAGTAAAGTCTCGCCTGGAATCGTAAAACAATGGCAAGCAAGTGAGCATGGCAAGATGAATTTAAACTGTACCATTTGCCATGCCGCAAAGGAAGGCGAAGTCGATGCATTTAAGCACTACGACGAGTTGATATCGGCGATTCCTACGCCGAACGATTGTGCGGTCTGCCACGAGAAAGAGGCAAAGGAATTTTCAAAAAGCCATCATGCCAACGCCGCGCAGTTTATCGGCTCATTGGATAATCTATTGGGAGAAGTTGTGGAAGGAGGGCCGTCCGCGAATTTGGGTTGCCGCCAGTGCCACGGTAGCGAAGTCAAGGTATTGAAAGACGGAAAGTTAGACCACACGACTTGGCCTAATACGGGTATGGGCAGGATAAATCCCGACGGAAGTAAAGGTTCCTGTTCCGCTTGCCATTATCGCCATACTTTTTCGGTTGCGCAAGCGCGTCAACCTGAGAATTGCGGAAAATGTCATATGGGGCCCGACCATCCGCAGTTAGAGATTTATAACGAATCGAAGCACGGGGTACTTTTCCGCGCATTTATCGACGAGATGAATTTGGAAAATGAGGCGGATAAATGGATTGTCGGGAAAGATTATTTATTCCCGACGTGCGCAAGCTGCCATATGAGCGCAACGCCGACTCAGTCGGTTACGCATGATGTAGGAGATAGGATATCATGGACGCTTCGTCCTCCAATTTCTACCAAGTTTGAAAATTGGCAGAAGCGGCGGGACTCGATGAAGGACGTATGCCGTCAATGCCACGGTCCGGCACAGGTTGAAAATTTCTATCAGCAATATGATGAGGCAGTAACTTTATATAATGAAAAATTTGGCAAACCGGCTAAGGCGATAATGGATAAATTATATGAAACCGGCAAACTTACCAAGACCCCTTTCGATGAGAAGTTGGAGTGGATTTATTACGAATTGTGGCACCATGAAGGAAGGCGCGCTCGCATGGGCGCATCGATGCAGGGGCCGGATTTCGTCCAGTGGCACGGTTTCTACGAAGTTGCCAAACACTTCTACTTTGAATTCCTACCGGAAGTAAAAGAGAAAGACCCCAAATTAGTCGAGGAGGTTCTTAATAAAGAAGAGCACCGCTGGATTAAAGGACTAAGCAAGGAAGACATTAAGAAGACCCTCGAATTCTACAAAGGCCGCTACAAACAATAGGGAATAATAGGGACACATCCCATTTATTAAAAAGAGAAATTAGGATGTGTCCCTAATTTTCTTGATTTTTGGAAATATCCTGATATAATAATGGGCTAACATTACTGCCTGTAGGCAGGCAAGCGAGGAAGAAAAATGGATGCAATCCGTTTTGCTATGGCACAGATCAACCCCACCGTAGGCGACCTTTCGGCAAATAAGGATAAGATTTTAAAATTCGTATCTGACGCCAGATCATTGGGTTGCAACATTGTCGTCTTCCCGGAGCTTTCTCTTACCGGCTACCCCCCCGAGGACCTGCTCTTAAAACCGCAATTCATAGAAGATTCCTTGAAGACCTTAAAAGAGGTAGTCCATAAGGCAGAAAATATCACCGTAATTTTAGGTTGTGTGGATAAGGTCAAAGATGATTTATTCAATGCGGCCGCATTAATTCATGATGGGAAATTGGTACACATATATCATAAAATCCTCCTTCCGAATTACGGCGTCTTCGATGAGAAGAGGTATTTTAAGGCGGGTAATGAATGTTTTGTATTTAAGTTTGACGGCGTAAAGATAGGCGTGAATATCTGCGAAGATATTTGGGAAGGCGAGGGCCCGGCGAAATTCGAAGCGCTAAAGATGGGCGCTGCCATAATTATAAATATTTCCGCCTCGCCTTACTACGCCGGGAAACTCTACCTTCGCGAAAACATGCTCGCAGAACGCGCCAAAGAATCCGGCTCGGTTATTCTGTATAATAATTTGGTTGGGGGACAGGATGAATTGGTATTCGACGGCGGAAGCATGGTTATCGATTGGAACGGTAAAATAGCCGCCCGCGGCAGGCAATTCGAAGAAGATATAGTCCTGTTCGATTTAAATACAGATGAATTTTTGAAGAACAGAAAAACGCCCAGGAAAAAAGCCGTAAAAACTAGTTTTAGGTCTAACGAGGCTTCATTAAAAAGATGCCAAATTAAACTGAGGCCGCCTTTCCCTCCGCGCAGCATTGAGAAACTCGGAAGCGTAGAGGAGATCTATAAGGCGCTGGTTTTGGGCACTAAAGATTATGTTGCGAAAAATGGGTTTAAAAAGGCAGTGTTAGGAATTAGCGGCGGCATAGATTCCGGCGTAACCGCATGCATAGCGGTGGACGCGTTAGGGAAGGAAAACGTAGCGGCCGTTACGATGCCGTCTATTTATACGAAGGAGGAAACGCGCTCCGATGCGGTCAGGGTGGCTAAGAATCTGGGCATTAAAATTACGACTATTGCGATTGATAGCGTATTTCAGGCTTATCTGCGGACATTAAAGAAAGAATTCAAAGGCAAAAAAGCCGATGTTGCGGAAGAGAATTTGCAGGCGAGAATCCGCGGCAATCTCTTGATGGCGCTCTCCAATAAATTCGGCTGGTTGGTCCTTACGACGGGAAACAAGAGCGAAACCTCGACAGGATATTGCACTTTATACGGCGATATGGCCGGCGGGTTTGCCGTTATAAAAGATGTGCCCAAAATGGTTGTGTATCAATTGGCGGAATATAGAAATGCAGTGGCAAATGCGGAAATTATTCCTAAGACCATGATAAAAAGGGCGCCGACCGCCGAATTAAAGCCTGGCCAAAAGGACCAGGATACTCTGCCGCCTTATCCGACATTAGATTCGATATTAAAATTATATGTGGAAGAAGACAAATCCTTCAACGAAATAGTTGCCCAGCATTTCGACCCGAAAATCGTTAAGAAAATAGTCTCGATGGTTGATAAAAACGAATACAAGAGAC
>CAZXJX010000093.1:0-3109 GCA_964641235.1 uncultured Planctomycetia bacterium | reverse complement strand
CCATGCTGTTTTGTGCCGAAGAATTCGCCGGGGCCGCGAATTTCCAAATCCTCCTGTGCAATCTGAAACCCGGAAGTTGTGCTTATAAGCGCTTTTAAACGCTTCTTCGCTTCGTCGGATTCGGTATCCGACAATAATATGCAATATGACTTTTGCCCGCCCCTTCCTATCCTTCCGCGCAGTTGGTGGAGTTGGCTTAACCCGAACCTCTCCGGATTTTCGATTAACATAACGGATACGTTCGGATTATCGATGCCGACTTCTATGACGGTGGTAGAAACTAAAATTTGTATTTTGCCCGACCTAAAATCATTCATAACGCGCTCTTTATCTTCGCCCTCCAGTTTTCCGTGTATCAGACCGACATTAAATTGAGAAAAAATCGCATCCTTAAATTTGGCGAACATCTCGGTCGCGGCCTTTAGGTTTTCCGCCTTGCCCTTTTTAATGATGGGATAAACTATGTATGCTTGACGGCCGTCCGAGACCTCTTGCGCGATAAATTTATAAATACCCTGACGCCTATTTTCGCCGACCCAATATGCCTTCGGCGGAATCTTTCCTTCCGGCATCTCATATAATATCGAAAGGTCCAAATCGCCGTAAAGCGTCATCGCCAAAGTGCGCGGTATCGGCGTCGCTGTCATAAATAAGATATCCGGATTTAATCCCTTTTCCTTCAAACGCGCCCGCTGGTCGACTCCGAACTTGTGCTGCTCATCGACTACGACTAAACCTAAATTTTTGAATTTAACGTTTTCTTGTATCAACGCATGCGTGCCGATTACGACATTTGCGTCTCCTTTTTCAACCATCTCATATGTTTTCTTACGCATATCGTCGGATATTGCGTTTGTAAGTAAGGCAACATTTAAGCCCAGCGAACCTAACAGTCTGTTTAAATTCAGGAAATGCTGCTCGGCTAGAATCTCGGTCGGCACCATCAAAGCGCCTTGATAGCCGTTCTGGACAGTCAGTATAAGCGCATATGCGGCAACGATTGTCTTACCCGAACCGACATCGCCTTCTAATAGGCGGTTCATTGGTTTTGGGTTTGCCATATCTTTTTCGATATCTTCTATCGCCTTTTTCTGCGCTTCGGTCAATTTAAAAGGAAGCAACGTCTTAAATAACTCTGACAATTCCCCTTCAATCTTATGAGCGATGCCATTCTTTGCTTGTTTCACTTTAGCTTTACGAAGTGCCAGCGCAAGTTGCAGAACAAAAAATTCATCGAATACTATCCTCTCATATGCCATCCCTTTTAAATTTTCGTTTTCCGGAAAATGCATATTAAGAAGCGCTGCTTTAAAGTCCAATAATCTATTTCGCGCGCGTATATCAACCGGAATGTATTCTTCCGCACACTCCAAATATTCGTCCAGCACATGTTTCATTATGCTGCGTAAAGCCCTTTGGCTCAATCCTTCGGTTGCGGGATATATCGGCACTATCCTTCCGGTATGTATGGTCTCGCCGTTTTCGTCTTTAATTATTTCAAATTCGGGCGTATTTATCTGAAGTTTTTTGTGCTTCTCCACCTTGCCATACAGAATTATTTTGTCGCCCGCCCTAAACCACTTTTTCATATACGGCTGGTTAAACCACGTCGCGTATATCGTGCCGCTTTCGTCGCCAACTGCTAATTGAAATATCGTTATCCCCTTGCCACTTCTGTAACCCCCCATCGTCAGAATTTCGCCCTTTATCGTATGATATTCTCCGATCTTCGCTTTTGAAATCGGAATGAATTTATTTCGGTCTTCGTACCTGCGGGGAAAATGATAAAGCAGGTCTTCTGCAACTTTAATTCCTAAACGCTCTAAAAG
Organism: uncultured Planctomycetia bacterium; assembly: GCA_964641235.1. Lineage (GTDB taxonomy): Bacteria > Omnitrophota > Gorgyraeia > Pluralincolimonadales > CAZUZR01 > CAZXJX01. Next base: position 1,280 of record CAZXJX010000093.1, on the reverse strand, counting down.
CTTCGCCCTCTGCGGCCCGACACCCTTCACATACCGCACTGGAATTTCGTTTAAGGATTGCTCGGTTGATTTCATAATATCTTGTCATTCCGCCGAAAGCGGGAATCTAATTTATGGAATTGATATAAAGGCGCTGGAAATTAATCAGCCATATTGAATTATAATGCCCTAACTTGCTTATTTCAAGCACGAAAATCAGTTCCGCATTCAGCTAAAAATTAGTTAATCCGTCCGAAACCCGATTATTTTCTTCTCTTTCGCCGGAGGAGGTTCTAAAAGTTGCTTGATTGCTTGAAATACCACGGCAAACTGCTTATCGTATTTCTTTTCCATCGCTTCGATTTTACGCCTGAGGTCTGTATTGGTTAAAAGCATCCGGCGTAATTGCGCGAAGGCGCGCATAATTTGGATATTTACGAGTATCGCGCGTTCGCTGTTTAATACGCTGGACAACATAGATACGCCTTGCTCGGTAAAAACATAAGGAAAATATTTAGAGTATTTGCCCATTTCTAAGGTGCCGAATTGGCACCTTAGAATTTCCTGATATTCTTTGTGCGTTAATTGAATCATAAAATCGGATGGAAACCTTCCAATATTCCTGCGGACTTGCCTTTTTAAATGCTTTGTCTCTACGCCATAGAGCTTGGCCAAGTCACTGTCGAGCATTACCTTTTTGCCCCTGATAGTTAGAACCTTTGCTGCTATCGCCTGCGTAGAAATTATGTTGGACATTATATCTCCTCCTCTCTATATAATAGACGACTAAAGGAGGAATTTTCTTTCAAAAAAATTTTAAAGAGGCTTTGGATTATTATCTTTATAGAATCTCAAAAATATTTTGCAACGGCTTGTGGGCCTGCATTTTAGGGTTGATGTTTGTCGGTTGATATGCTATCATCATAACCTCGATAATACATTAAGGAGGAAATTATGTCAAAGGTATGCGCAATCTGCGGAAAACGCCCGGTTGCGGGCAAGACGATAAAGCGTCGAGGTATGGCTAAGAAGAAAGGCGGCGTCGGCCGTAAAATTACGGGGATAAGCTCAAGAAGATTTTTACCCAATCTGCAAAGGGTAAAAGCGATTATTAAGGGAGCGGTTAAAACCATTAGGGTTTGCACTGCGTGTATTAGATCGGGTAAAGTCGTAAAGGCCTAAATTTTTATATCCTTTAATTGAAGTTGAATTATCTCCTGCCCCTGCCAATCATTTATCGAAGGAGTGAAAGCCAAAGAAAATCTATCGGAGGCTAATTCCGGCTTAAAGTCGAAAGTCCT
>CAZXJX010000092.1:0-3162 GCA_964641235.1 uncultured Planctomycetia bacterium | reverse complement strand
AATAACGATAAAGAGAAAGAGGCGGAGCTCATCTACGGGACACAAGATAAGTCGCATCCGGGCGTTCAAAAAGTATTTGAAGGAGGCGACATACTGCTCGGCGGAAAGGTAAGCGTCCTGGAACTTCCGAAACACGAAAATTTCATCAAATATTATCTGCCGCCTAAAGAGACGCGGCGGATTTTCGCTGAAAAAGGATGGAAGAGAGTCGTCGGTTTTCAGACGAGGAATCCGATTCATCGCGCCCACGAGTATCTGCAGAAATGCGCGCTGGAAATTGTCGACGGTTTGTTAATTCACCCGATAATTGGCGAGACAAAATCAGACGATATCCCGGCCGATATCAGGATGAGATGTTACGAAGCGCTTTTGGAAAATTATTATCCTAAAGATAGAGTGTTATTGGCGGTTAATCCCGCCGCGATGAGATATGCGGGGCCGCGCGAGGCGATATTTCACGCCATAGTAAGAAAGAATTACGGTTGCACCCATTTTATCGTCGGGCGCGACCACGCAGGAGTGGGAAAATTCTACGGGCCGTTCGACGCACATTATATATTCGATGAGTTCAACCCGCATGAACTCGGCATTACGCCGCTTTTCTTTGACAATTCATTTTACTGCAAGAAATGTCAATCGATGGCGTCGTATAAAACTTGTCCGCACGATTCAAACGAGCACGTTAGTTTGAGCGGCACGAAAGTCAGGGAGATGTTGCAAAAGGGGGAATTGCCTCCTCCGGAATTCAGCCGTCCCGAGGTCGCTAAAATTTTAAGAGAGGCATATAAGAAGTGACATTTTTTGCGATTTTAATATCTATATTTTTGGCGATGAATGTGGGCGCCAATAATTCCGCAGCAGAGATGGGCGCCGCATACGGCGCAGGAGTTCGCACCAAAAAAGAGGCGTTGACCTTAATCGCAATTTTTGCTATTCTGGGAGCGATAATCGCCGGGCTTCCGGTTATCAAGACTTTGGGCGGCGGCCTGGTTCCCGAACGGACGTTCAAGGCATATTTTTATATTATCTTCGTGGTAATGGCGGTTGCCGCTCTTTTCGATTTTCTCGCGAATTTATTTAAAACGCCGATTCCCACCACTCACGCGATGGTCTGTTCCATAGTTGGCGCGGGCTTATATTATAAGAGTTTATCGGTTCAAAAATTTTTGACGATTGTAAGTTGGTGGATAATTTCACCGATAATCGCATTTATACTTGCGTACATCGTCGGAAAATATCTATACTTTAAGGTCCTGCACTATTTAAGCGGATTGAAATCCGCCGATAAGATAAAAACATTGCTAGGCGCTATGCTGACATTCTCCGGATGCTACGTGGCATTTTCAGGCGGAGCCAACGGCGCCGCAAAGGCGATGGGCCCGATAGTTGCGGCAGGCATAGTCGATCTTCGTTGGGGAGTATTGCTCGGCGGCGCAGGCATTTCAATAGGCGCCCTTCTATTCGGCGGCGGCGTATTGGAGACCGTTGGAAAAGGGATAACTGAAATCGGAGTCGTAAGGGCGATATTCGTCGAATTTATTTGCGCGACCATTGTATTTCTGGCGTCCCTTTCCGGTATCCCGGTTTCGATATCGGAGACGGTGACTTCAAGCGTCATAGGTTTAAGCTGCGCAAAATCGGGATTTAGGCAGACCGCCAGAAATCAACATGTGATAAGAATAGGTTTTTTCTGGCTCGGCGTGCCGATAGCATCCGTCGGCCTTACATATTTTCTTTTGCATATCCTAAGTTTTATCTTTAAATAACGAGGGGAAAATGGCAGAGGAGATAAAAGTTGATAAGGAACTTAATTTAAAAGGGGAGATTTGCCCCTACACATTCATCAAGTCGAAACTCGCGATTGAGGATATAGAGGTCGGTCAGGTATTAAGGGTGATAGTTGACTTTCAACTTTCCTCGGAAGATGTGCCGCGAGGAATGGAATTTGAGGGGCAGAAGGTTTTAAAAGTCGAGAAGATAAACCCGACCGACTGGGAGATAATCATAAGGAAAGAAAAATGACGCTGGCGATAAAAAAGAACTTTTTGGATGAAATTATAAGCCACGCAAGGGAGGAATTCCCCAACGAGGCGTGCGGGATATTAGGGGGCAAGGATAAAAGGGTAAGCAAAGTTTTTAGGATGACAAATTCCGAAAAGAGCCCGATGAGATACCTTATGGACCCCAAGGAACAATTCAAGGTGATAAAACAGATGCGTTCAGAGGAACTGGAGATGGTTGCCATATATCATTCGCATCCGAACGTAAGGCCCTGTCCGTCTTCGCATGACGTAGAACTTGCGTTTTATCCCGATTCTTTTTACGTGATAATTTCTATAATAAGCGGCATACCTGAAGTTCGCGCGTTTAAAATCGTAAACGGCGTCATTAGGGAAGAAGAGATAAAAGTTGAGCACTAGTTATTATCCGATAAATCTAAACATAAAAGGACGCAGGTGTGTCGTTGTCGGCGGCGGGGCGGTTGCAGAGCGCAAGGTAAAGACGCTTCTTAAATTCGACGGGAGGGTCACGGTAGTAAGCCCTGAAATTACAGGCGGGCTTAAAAACTTAGCGTCAAAGAGAAGGATTAAGTATATAAATAAGATTTACAATTCCAACTTACTGAAGGCAGCGATATTGGCGATTGCGGCAACTGACGATAGAAAGGTAAATTCAAGGGTATCGCAAGATTGTTTTAAAAAAGGGATTTTGGTAAATGTAGTCGATTCTCCGAGAGAATGCACATTCATTGCGCCTGCTATTGTAAAAAAGGGATTCGTAACCATCGCGATTTCGACGGGCGGCAGGTCTGCCGTATTATCGAAAGCGGTCAGGATAGCGATCGAAAAAAATTGGAAAAAGATTAAAGATGGGATATCCGAATTATAGGCCGAGGAGGCTAAGGCGAACCGAATATTTAAGGCGGTTAATACGGGAGACGCATTTGAGCGTCGATAATTTGATTGCACCGTATTTTGTTATCGAGGGCAAAAATATAAAATCGCCTATACAGGCTATGCCCGGAATATATAGATTATCCGTAGATAATTTGGCAAACGAGGCCTTGATTTTGAAAAAGTTAAAAATCCCCGCGATTTTATTGTTCGGCATTCCCAAAAAGAAAGACGAATATGCTGCGGGCGCTTATGATGATGAAGGCAT
>CAZXJX010000091.1:0-3264 GCA_964641235.1 uncultured Planctomycetia bacterium | reverse complement strand
CCTTTAATAATCCATTGCCGGGAGGCTAAGGAAGACCTTTTAAAGATATTAAATGAAGAGATGTCGCCGCCGATAGCCGGCGTAGTCCACTGTTTTCCGTCGGATGAGGAATTTTTAAAGAGCATTTTGGGCTTAGGCCTTTACGTTTCGTTTACCTCTAATATAACTTTCAAGAACGCGTCTAATTTGCGCCGGCTCGCTACGGAATTTGTGCCTATGGATAGGTTACTTTTGGAGACGGATGCGCCGTTTTTAGCGCCGGAGGGGTTTCGCGGTAAAAGAAATGAGCCGTCGTATCTTACTTATTTAGTAAGCGAATTGGCTGAATTAAAGGAGTTGTCCCAGGAGGATATAGCAAGAGTGACATCATGGAATTCTATGAGATTATTTGGCGTGGGCGAAGAGCCGCCTCGCGGAACGATAGTTTATAAAATCAGGAATTCGCTTTACATAAATTTAACAAACAGGTGTACAGACGACTGCCTCTTTTGCGTGAGGGAATTTACGGATTATGTGATGGGGTATAATTTACGTTTGGACAAAGAACCTACCGCTGAGGAGATAATTGGAGCGGTCGGCGATCCTAGGCGATACGATGAAATAGTCTTTTGCGGGTATGGCGAACCCACCTTGCGGCTCGATTGTATAATCGAAGCGGCGAAGGATTTGAAAGCAAAGGGCGCTAAAATTAGGCTTACTACAAACGGCCATGGAAATTTAATCCACAAAAGGTCCATCGTCGGCGACTTGGCGGGGTTAATAGATAAAGTGAGCGTCAGCCTGAATGCCGAATCGGAGGAGGTCTATAATAAAATTTGCCTTCCGAAATTCGGGCCCGGCACGTTTGATAAAATAAAAGAGTTCGTAATGGAATGCAGAGAAAAATTACCCGATATCGAGGTGACATGCGTAGATATGGAGGGCGTGAACATAAAGGCGTGCGAGGTACTCGCTGTTGAGGAATTAAAAGTAAAGTTTAGGCCGAGAAGATACAATGTCGTTGGCTAATTTACCGCAAAGGATATTAAATTTCACTAAAGGCAATCGCATTTATATCGTTATGTTAACGGTGATAATAGCCGTTAATCTGTTGCCGCTCGGGGTGCATCACAAAGAAAAGGAAACTGTATCCGCCGAAAAGAAATTGAGCAAGCTGGTTCTCGGGAAAGAGGTACTCACGGACGAAAAGCGTCTCAAAGAGATCTTAGAGCAGAAAAAATTTTTAGGGGCTGCTTTAACCGCATCCGTCTTTTTAATTACATTAGTTTTGCTATTGGGCTTGCTATTAAGCATAAGGTGTCTTGCGCTAAAATTAAGCGGCCGTGATTTTATGGCGGCGTATGGCTCTCCGCCGGATACAAACTGGCACATATTGGATATCTTTAGGGTCGTCGTTATATTTTATTTTTTTGGATATGTCTTGCAATTATTTGAAATAATCGGCCTTCATCTTCTCGGCATCAGCGAATCCGACGGACATATAATGGCCGTAATAAATACGACGATAATGGATATATTGGCGTTTATGACGGTATTATATTTCGTAATAAAAAAATATGAGCATAAGCTTATAAATTTAGGAATTTCTTTTAAAAATTTATTTCGCGATATCAAAGTCGGAATCACCGGATACATCGCTGCCTTGCCGGTTTTATCGTTAATCCTGCTTATTGTGCTATCGATACTAAAACTTGTAAGATATGAACCGCCGAGCGTTCCCATATTCGATCTATTTTACGAAGAGTCTAGGCCGAAGCTTTTATTTGCGCTGACAATTTTGGTCTCATTTATAGGGCCTGTGGCAGAGGAGACGTTCTTCAGGGGTTTTGCCTACCCCGCATTAAGGAAGAGAATAGGCATAAAGAATGCAATAATTCTGGTCTCTTTTATATTCGCGTTGTTGCACACGAATTTAGTCGGTTTCTTGCCGATAATGGCGCTTGGCGTTCTGCTTGCTTATCTTTATGAAAAGACGGGTTCATTGATTCCGTCGATAACCGTCCACGTCCTCCACAATCTAATAATAGTCTATCTCGTTCATATCTCTAAGATTATTACGATGCCGACATAGGGAAACTGTCAAAAATGAATTCTAAGGTTTCTATAGTTAAGTGTAAGACATATAATCCTGACGAAATCGTCGATTCCTTAAAACGGGCGATTGAGTTTTTAGGCGGTATATCGAAGTACGTAAAGACAGGCGAGAGGATTTTATTAAAGCCGAATATACTTTCCGCGAGGCCGCCGGAATCCGGCGTCGATACCCATCCGGGAGTAGTTCGCGCCGTTGCCAAGATAGTTCGACAAGCGGGCGCAACGGTCCTTGTAGGCGATTCGCCCGGCGGTTATGGTTTTAAAAGTGCCGGCTCTGCCTATGAAACATCCGGCATCAAGAAAATGTGCGAGGACGAAGCAATAGAATTAGTGGAATTTGATAATGCGGCCAATGTAAACGGCATTCCTCTTGCCCTTGCGGCAAAAGAGGTGGATGGTATTATCTCAATTCCGAAAATGAAGACCCATAATTTGATGACGATTACCGGAGCGATAAAAAATTCTTTTGGACTAGCCGTAGGGTTGTATAAAACAGAATGTCACTTGAAAGCGCCAAAACCAAAAGATTTCGCGAAATTTGTAGTCGATGTATTCGAATGCGCCCCTCCAAGGCTTATTATAATGGACGGCATTGTAGCGATGGAAGGAGAAGGTCCCGCGGCGGGAGAGTTGAGAAATGCGGGATTGATATTGGTAAGCGATGATGCCGTAGCATGCGATGCGGTTTTTTCGCATTTAGTCGGATTGTCCCCGCTAGTTATTCATACGACGTCGCAAGCCTACAAGAGAAATTTAGGCCAAGCCGATTTATCCAAAATAGAGATCCTAGGCGAAATATTAGAGAACGCAGTATTAAAAAATTTTAAATTGCCGAAGACTTCGCTATTCTTGAAAATTCCGGAGCCGATATTGAAATTGATCGGCAGAGGCGTAAAGTTTTGGCCGTTGATAGATGAAGCGATCTGCACGAAATGCCAGCTCTGCGCCAAAAGCTGCCCGACGAATTGCATAACCGTAAATCAAGAGGTCTCAAAAATAGATTATAAAAAATGCATCAGCTGTTTTTGTTGTTTCGAGGTCTGCCCGTATAAAGCGATCTCGGTTAAGCGGAGTTTATTGGCTAAATTTTTGGGAGGGTAAATGGCCGTTGAGACGATAAAGTGGGATAACGGGGCGATAAAAATAATCGACCAGACCGTCCTTCCTAAC
>CAZXJX010000090.1:0-3325 GCA_964641235.1 uncultured Planctomycetia bacterium | reverse complement strand
ATGCGCGGGTGGTGGAATGGCAGACACGCTACTTTGAGGGGGTAGTGGGGCAACCCGTGAGAGTTCAACTCTCTCCCCGCGCACCATATAAGAAAGAAAATCGATGGCGAGATTTAGAGTCGGATGCCACACGCTGACTTGGCGTAATTATTTTAAAGATTATTCTATGAAAGATGTTCTTTGGGAGATAAAGCAGGCAGGTTATGACGGCCTCGAATGCGTCGAGCCGTTATCAAAGCTTGGTCCTATGGGTCTGTTTAAGATGGAGATAGAGGAAGAGAACCTGAGACTGGCATCGCTGTCTTCGAACGTTAAGGTTAGCGCAGACGAAAAAAGCGATTTAGCGGAGGCAAAAGAAAAGATTTCCTTCGGCAGCCATTTCGGAATTAATTCGTTAATGGTAACAGGCGGCTGGATAAGCGACGGGCTTAAGAAGGAAACCAAAAGTTATAAGGCATTGTGCAGGAGACTTGACTCGCTGGCTCAATTCGCATCGAAATTCAATATCAAAATCGCATTTCATAATCATCTTAATACCATAGTTGAGGATGAAAGGGATATTTTACAACTCCTTGAGTTTTCCAATTCCATAAAACTATGCGTTGATACAGCCCATCTAATCGCCGCCGGTTCCGAGCCAAGCGAAGTTATAAAACAATTCGCCGCTTCGATCGCGCTCGTGCATCTAAAAGACTGGGATCCTCGAACTAAGGATTTTGTCGAGGTGGGAAACGGGATTTTGAGGTCAAAGGTTGAGAATATCCTTGAAACTTTAGAAGCGATTAATTATACTAACTGGATTATAGTGGAGCTCGACAGGACATCGGCAACACCTTTTGAGAGCGCAAAAATTTCAAGAGAATTCCTAAAGGGGGCGGGGTATTAAAAATGAACTTTAAAGTCGGCGTTTGCGGATTGGGTAGGAGCGCGCAAGAATTTCATATTCCGCTTATGAAAAAGGTGGGAACATTTCAAATCGTGGCGGTTTGCGATACTATTCCGGCGCGCCGCAGGGTGGCAGATAAAGAATATCATACGATAGCATTTTCGGATTATAAGCACTTTTTAGATACCGATATGGATATAGTTGTGATAGCCACGCCTTCCAACAGCCATTTTAGGATTGCGAAGATGGTGCTTGACGCGGGAAAACATTGCGTCGTCGAAAAACCGATGGCCTTGACCCTTAAGGAAGTCGACAAACTGATTTCGCTTGCGAAAAAGAAAAAAGTCTTCTTGACGGTTTTTCAGAGCCGCAGGTTCGACGGCGACTTCCTCACGATAAAGAGATTGCTAAAAAGCAATTTAATCGGCGAGCCGTTTACCATCGAATCGCGCGCGACCTCATTCGGTTCTTTAAAAAATTACGCCGTAAAAGAATTTAATCCCGCGTGGAGGTATAAGAAGATTTATGGAGGCGGCATCCTATATGATTTCGGTTCGCATACGATAGACCAGATATTGACTTTGGTTGAGAAAGAGCCGATTTCGGTATGGTGCGACACGAAATCCGTATTATGGTCGAAAGAAGTAGAGGACTATTTTAAATTACTGATTAGATTCCGGGGCGGCATCACCGCCCACCTTGAGGTGAGCCAGGTCTCGAGGTATAACCTTCCGCGCTGGTACATATTAGGGACAAAGGGTGCTATGGTATGCGAAAACGGCGGGCATCCCATTAGGGTAAAGACGGCAGTAAAAGGCGAGGAACATGAACGTGCGTATGAACTGGAGCAGAGTTGTTGGGAAAAATTCTATGAGAATTTCTATAATGTGTTAATGCACCGTGCGCATCCTATTGTGAGACTAGATGAAGTCCGCAAGAGCGCTGCTATAATAGACGCCGCCTATAAATCAGCACATAACCGACGAGAAGAAAAGGTAAAATTTTAACCTTCGGCCCCATCGTCTAGTGGCCTAGGACGGCAGCTTCTCAAGCTGTAGACACGGGTTCGACTCCCGTTGGGGCTACCAAAAAACAGAAGCGTCCCCATTTTTTTACTTGACAAATTACGAATTTCTGGTATACTTTATGTTGCAAATAACGAAGAAGTTAGTTTGACGAAGGCGTACATGGACGTCCTTTTGGCAGGAAGACCTGCCGAAAGGACGTTTTTTTATCTCTAGGACAAGGTTAAAGTAAAAATCAAGATGCGATATAGACATTTACCAGAAAAACAAGGCCTTTATGACCCAAGTTTCGAGCACGATTCTTGTGGGGTGGGATTCGTCTGTAATGTTAAAGGCGAGAAATCTTACCATATCGTCTCAAATGGCATATCGGCTCTTGAACATTTGCTTCATCGCGGCGCAACTGGCGCAGACCCCAAAACCGGCGACGGCGCAGGTTTGTTAATTCAAATTCCGCACGAATTTTTAAAGAAGGAATGTTCAAGGATAAATATCCAGCTTCCCGAGAGAGGTGGATATGGAGTTGGGCTTGTCTTTTTGCCTACCGATGAAAAAGAGCGCCGATTCTGCGAGGATAATTTCAAACGGATTATCGAAGAAGAAAGGCTTTCTGTTTTAGGTTGGCGCGACGTTCCTGTCGATGATTCTATAATCGGAAAAACCGCGAAGGAAACCGAGCCAGTAATAAAACATATCTTTATCGGAAAGTCATCGAGTGTTACCGACGAACTCCAATTCGAAAGGATACTTTATATCGTAAGAAAGCAAATTGAAAATTTAATTCGGGCTTCAAAACTAAAACAGAAGTCGTTCTTTTATATCACAAATCTTTCCTCGCGCACATTGAGCTATAAAGGGCTGTTGATGTCCACTCAGCTTAAGGAATTCTTTTTAGACCTTAAAGATGAAACTATGGAAAGTTCCTTTGCCTTAATTCACGCTCGTTACAGCACAAACACATTCCCGACGTGGGACTTGGCGCAGCCATTCCGCTTCTTAGCGCATAACGGCGAAATTAATACGTTGCGCGGCAATATAAATTGGATGCACGCGCGCCAGACTTTATTCAAGAGCGAATTATTCGGAAAAGATATTAAGAAGATATTTCCTGTAATTGTCCCGGGCGGAAGCGATTCGGCTACTATCGATAATGTCTTCGAGATGTTGGTCTTAAGCGGCCGTTCGCTTCCTCACGCTATGATGATGTTAATCCCCGAGGCGTGGCAGGATAATCCGCATATCGATGAAGCGCGAAAGGATTTTTATGAATACCATGCTTGTTTGATGGAACCGTGGGACGGGCCGGCTGCAATCGCTTTTACCGACGGAAGATTTATAGGCGCCACATTAGACAGAAACGGCCTTCGACCGGCTCGCTATGTGGTAACAAAAGATGGTTTGGTCGTTATGCTGT
>CAZXJX010000089.1:0-3458 GCA_964641235.1 uncultured Planctomycetia bacterium | reverse complement strand
ACATAATCTCCGGCGCCGGCGACTCCGTCTTTGCCATATGAGACCAGCTCGTAATCTCTCTTATCGGTCGTTGGTTTATAGATATATTCTCGACCCCATGGGTCAACGGGTTTTTTCTTCAAATACGGGCCATTCCAATTTAGCGCCTCACCGGGCTTCGTCATTAAGTCAGCTAACTTATCCGGATACTGTCCGTTATCCAATTCATACATATCTAATGCCGTTGCTATGCTGGCATTTATATCGGCGCTCGCAGCCGCCCCTCTTGCCTGCTCGGACCTGCCTACAAACCTCGGCAAGACCATTGAGGCCAATATCCCGATAATTACGACGACAAGCAAAATCTCCACAAAGGTAAACCCTGACTTCGTAAGATTGATGCGCATATAAAACCCCCTTTCAAAAATTACCTTACCATTAAGTTAATTTGGAATATCGGAAGCAACATTGCAACCACAATAAACGCAACAACAGCGCCCATGCCTAAAATCATCAGCGGTTCGATAAGGGAGGTCATAATTTTTACCAATCTGTCTGAATCGCGTTCATAAGAATCGCCGACCTTAAACAGGGCATCTTCCAAGGCGCCGCCCTCTTCGCCCACCGCTATCATATTCATTACGAAAATCGGAAAATGCCGGCTCGTCCTAATCGCGCTTGAAAATGGCGCGCCATCGCGTATTTGCCCTCCGATTCTTTCTAATTCTCTCTTTAATACCTCATTGCTAACCGTATCCGAGACAACTTCTATCGCCTGTAATATAGGGACTCCGTTATCCAAAAGTGTGGCAAGCGATTTGGTCAGCCTGCCGATCTCGACCTTCTTTATGAATTCCCCGACTACCGGTATGTTCATGATAAATTTATCGAACCGCAATTTTCCTTCTTTAGTCTTATTAATCCTTGTCAATAAAAAAACGAACAGCGCGGAAAATGCCAATATCAACCACCAAAATTCCGCAAAAAAATCGCTTGTCTTCACTAAAATTCTCGTCGGAAGAGGCAATATCTGTCCGAATTCCGCGAATATCGTCGTCAACTTCGGCACGACAAATGACAAGAGCACAAAAATCGTGAGCACGCCGACAAACGAGACCAGAATAGGATATGCCATCGCCGTTTGTATTTTCGCCTTGACTTCCTCTTCTTTTTCATAAAAAAGAGAAAGCCGTTTTAAAACCTCTTCCAAAACGCCTCCTACTTCTCCCGAATGAACCATACTGGTGAAAAGGCGCGAGAAAACTTTGGGATATTTTGAGAGCGCGGCTGATAACGGCGCACCGTCCCTTACCTCTGCCATTATATCTTGTATCACCGATTTTAAATATCTATTTTCAGTCTGTTCATAGAGGACGTTGAGAGCATTTAACAAAGTTAGCCCTGAACCTAAAAGATCCGAGAGTTGATGCGTAAAAACCGCCATATCTCTCAGGCGGACTCGGCCGACGAAATGCGAGGGATAAAACCCTTTCGCTTGAAACTCTGCATTTTCCTTCTCAACCTTAATCGGATAGTACCCTAATTGAGAAAGTTTCGAAATCGCGGTATATTCTGTCTCCGCCTCTATGTGGCCTTCGATTACGTCTGTCGGGCCCTTCTTTGCTTTATAAAAAAATCTTGGCATCTTTATTTAGTTCACTCTAATGTCAATTCTTCTTGCGGCGTAACTCGCATAACTTCGCCTACGGTGGTCATCCCTTTCAAAATCTTATCCATGCCATCCTGTCTTAAAGTCCTCATGCCTAACTTAACGGCCTTTTTCTTTATTTGGTCGGCTGAAGCGCGGCTTAAAACCGACTCTCGGATTTCATCGTTCATAACGAGAAATTCGTAAATAGCCGTCCTTCCCCGATACCCGGTAAATTTACATGCCTCGCATCCTTTTCCCTCATAAATTACGATATCCGCCGGGACGTTATTGACGCCCATATCTAAAAGCGCTTCCTTCTTCCCTTTAATCGGATGTTTGCATTCGGGGCATATTAAACGAACGAGCCTCTGCGCGATTAGGCATTCGACTGAAGAAGCCACTAAATACGGCTCAATTCCCATATCCAATAAACGAGTAACAGCTCCCGCCGCATCATTCGTATGTATCGTAGAAAATACGAGATGTCCCGTTAAGGCAACTCTTATCGTAATCTCAGCCGTCTCCAAATCCCTGACTTCTCCGACCATCATAACGTCGGGGTCGTGCCTTAACATCGAACGCAACCCATTTGCAAAAGATAAGCCGATTTTAGGATGAACCTGCATCTGCGTAATCCCTTTTAAATGATATTCTATCGGGTCTTCAATTGTGAGTATCTTGCGCTCTTTGGTGTTAATCTTCGATAGGCACGCATAGAGAGTCGTCGTCTTGCCCGTGCCGGTAGGGCCCGTAACGAAGATAATCCCGTGAGGTTTTTTAATCATCTCCGCTAAAATTTTTAAGTCGAATTGCAACAGGCCTAACTCCTCGAGGCTGTATAACATTTTAGCCATAAGCAATCTTATGCCTACGCTTTCTCCATAAGGTGTCGGCAATATAGAAACCCTTAAGTCTATATCTTCGTCTCCAACCTTAACTCTTATCCTTCCGTCCTGCGGCAATCTTCGCTCCGCGATATTTAGGTTTGCCATAATCTTTATCCTGGACACGATGGCTGACTGGAAATATTTTATCGTCGGCGGAATAGTGGCATCATATAAAATCCCGTCTATCCTATATCGTACTTTCATCTCGTCTTCGTATGGCTCGATATGGATATCCGTCGCTCTATCATAATATGCCTGCTGGATAATCTGGTTGACAAATTTTATTATCGAGGCGTCCTCAACGAGTTCTTCAACATCCTGAGTTGCGGCGGAAGGCAATTTTAATTCTTCGAAATGGGTACTCTCTGCCATAATGCGCTCAATCGTATCTGCGCCAATCCCATAATATTTCTTTATCGCTTCCAAAATATCTTTCTCGCCGCCCAAGACCGGATGGATCTCTAGGCCCAAGAGCAGCTTTATATCATCGAGCGTATGGACATCGAACGGATCTGTAAGGACAACGGTCAAGGTCTTTCCTTTTAGTTCTATCGGCATCAATTTATAGTGGCTCGCGAATTTGGCCGGGACTTTCTCTATAATGAACTTGTCTATCTTTTTGTCTTTGATTCTAACGTAGGGAATCCCCAACTGCCTGGAAAGAACAGAGAATATTTTTTCTTCGGTTGAAAAGCCCATATCGGAAATGGTCTGGCAGATAAATTTTCCCGTCTTCTTCTGTTCTTTTAATCCCGCCTCTAATTGCTCGGACGTTATTACCTTTTCGTCGATCAACAGCTCGCCTATGAGTATGCTGCTTTTAATCGCCATTTTATCCCCTCACCATCTCAATTCATAATTTAAAACCGAGAGCGCTGTAACAGCTGCGGTCTCAGAACGGAGTATCTCTTTGCCCAAGGAAACCGGCCTTGCGCCCATTG
>CAZXJX010000088.1:0-3503 GCA_964641235.1 uncultured Planctomycetia bacterium | reverse complement strand
GGATTGGGATATTCCCTTAATGTCTTGACGAGCCTAAATTTGATTTATAGCATACCGGTTCTTTTGGTAGTAAGTTACAGAGGGTACGGCGGCAAAGACGCTCCAGAACATTTGGTAATGGGCAGGCATTGCGTCGAGTTGACCACTACCTTTGAGATTCCGACGAAGGTCTGCGAAAGGGAGAACTTAAAAAACTCGTTTGACGAAGCAAATCAATATCTAGAAAAAGGCAAGCCTTGTTGCCTTTTTATAAAAGAGGATTTGCTCGAATGAATCCCGCACCTTTATCTAATTCAATTTTTTATAAGGAGGTTTTAAATTTATATGAATACTAAAAGGTGCGGGATGAATATGCGAGATGCGATAGCCGAGCTCATGCCTTTCTTAGAGGATGAATTTTTAGTTTGTGCCAACGGGTACATTTCGCGCGACGCATTTAACGTTAAAGACCGCACTAAAAATTTTTATATGCTTGGCTCGATGGGACAGGCGTCCTCGATCGGGCTTGGGTTAGCTTTGGCCAGACCTAAGGAAAAGATAGTAGTTTTTGACGGCGACGGAAATTTATTGATGAACTTAGGAATTTTGGCGATGATAGCCCAGGTTAAACCGAAGAATTTAATACATGTCGTCTTCGATAACGAATGTTATGACTCGACGGGGGGACAGCCGAGCATCTCCTCCGAAATAGATTTAGCTGATATCGCGACGGCTTGCGGAATTTTAGATGTCGAGAGAAAAGAAATAGGGAAAGATTTTACAGGCGCATTCAAAAAGTATCTTAAGCAAGAAGGCCCTAGCTTTTTATTGATAAAAGTCGAACGCGATCCTTTAATTAAGGTCTCGAGGGTCAATATTTTGCCATCGGAAATAGCTAATAGGATTCGAAACGCATGAAAAAATATATATTATTAACTCCCGGTCCTGTAAATATAAAGGAGAAAGTAAGAAGGGCATTGCTCAAACCCGATGTTTGCCCGCGGGAAGTTGAGTTCAGCACAATACTATTAGAGTGTAGAAAAAAATTATTAAAGGCATTTAAACTCGAAAATTCATACGAGGTTGTTTTCTTCAGCGGTTCCGGCACTGCTGCTGTTGAAGCCGCCGTCGCATCTTCCGTGCCCAGAGGCAAAAAGATGTTGGTTATTAACAACGGCATTTACGCGCAGAGGATGGCGACGATTGCAGAGCGGCATAGGATAAAGGCCGTAAACTTAAAATTTGGCATAACTCAAAAGCCCGATATCGGCCTAGTGGAAAAGAAGCTGAATGGCATCAAAGATATCGCTGTTGTGGCGATGGTTCATCATGAGACTTCGACAGGACTTTTAAATCCCATCGACGAAATAGGAAGGCTTTGTAAAAAGTACAATGTACTTTATCTTTTGGATTCGATAAGTGGCTTGGGCGGCGAAAAGTTAGATTTCAAAAAGACAGGTGTAGATTTGTGTGTCGGCGTGCCAAATAAATGCATAGAGAGCATACCGGGAGTTTCATTTATTTTGATAAGAAAAAAGGCCGTCCCGACGATAGAAAAAGTTAAACCTCGTTCTCTATATTTCAACATCCCGCCACATCTGAAATTACAGCAAAATGGGGATCTCGCTTTTACGCCTGCAGTTCAGGCATTTTATGCTTTGGATTCCGCGTTGGATGAACTCATACGAGAAGGCGTTGATAACAGGATGCGTCGTTATAAGAATATGGCCGCATTTTTAAGGAGGGGCTTTGAGAATATGGGTTTGAAATATCTCATAAGCCCGACATACCATTCAAACACCGTAACCGCCTTATACCTGCCAAAAGGTCTTCGTTATAAGAGATTGCACGATAGATTAAAGGCAAAAGGTTTTATAATCTATGCCGGACAGGCGAAGTTAAAAGATGTAATCTTCCGCGTAGCAAACATGGGACAGATAAGGATACGGGACATTCAACGATTTTTGAGAAGTTTAAAGGCAATTATTACTGAATAGCTGCATTCCATGAATAAGATGAGAGCGATTTTATTGGCTGCGGGAATAGGAAGAAGGTTAAAACCTCTAACCGATATCACGCCTAAGTCCTTGATACGTATACACGACAAGACCGTTCTTGAGCGTATGTTGGATTCGCTTTTAAAAGGGGGCATAAAAGATATCTGTATAGTAGTCGGCCACTTGGGCGAGAAGATAACGGATTACATAGGAAAAGATTATAACGGGACGGTGATAAATTATATTTTAAATCGCGATTATGAAATGGGAAGCGTCCTTTCTGTCTGGGCGGCGAGGGAATATTTCGACGACGACATCTTGCTTATGGATTCGGATGTTATTTTCGAAAGCGCTATCCTAGAGAGGCTTATCGGATCCAAGGACGAAAATTGTTTTTTAATGGATAAAAATTATAATGAAACCGGCGAGGAGATGAAAATCGCCGCTTTAAATAAAAAAGTTATGCAGATTGCACGGCGCATAACGCAAGAGCACGACGAGATTGGCGAGGGAGTAGGTTTTTTTAAATTATCTAAAAAATATTGTAAGGAACTTTTAGTTGTTTTAGGAGAGACTATCGCCGATGACAAGGGTAGCGATTATGAGAGTGCCCTCGATAAATTGGTCAGAGGAGTCCCCGTGGGATTTGAAGATGTAACGGGCTTAAAATGGACCGAGATAGATTTCGAGAACGACATCGAAAACGCAAAAGCCCTTAATTTATAAAAAGGTTTTCAAGATGAGAAGCGTAAATCGTATATTTAGCAAACCCTTAACCCGCGTTTTCCTTAATACTCGTCTTGGCCCTAATCAAATTACTTTGTTGAGCGCAACTGCTGGTGTCTTGGCATTCCTCGCTTTTAGTTTAGGCACTAAAGCATGTTTTGTTTTAGGGGCGATATTTTTTGAGGCCTTTTATATTTTGGATAATTGCGACGGCGAGGTCGCGAGAGCAAAAGGCCAATCCTCTAAATTCGGAAGTTGGCTGGATACTTTAGTCGATTATGGCGTGCACGTTTTGGCATTTGTCGGCGTTACAATCGGGGTCTACCGCGCAAGTTTGAGCCCCGTTATTTTAATCGTTGGCGTCGCTGCAACCTTAGGCGTATTCTTATCATTTTTTGTCGTAGTTATGCAGAAGACGAAAAATTATGGATTGGCAATTTATGGCATGCCGAAGGCACCGAACGGAACGGTCAAAAAAGTCGGATTGTTAGATAAACTTGTTGACTTGCTCTCGGTCGGTGATTTTTCAATAGCGCTCTTATTATTTGCGTTATTCGGTAAGATGGAATTGCTTTTATGGTTGGCTGCTTTCGGGGCTAATCTTTTTTGTATTCTTCTGTTGATTTTGAATTTCAAATATTTGGCAAAAAAAGAAACCACGAATTTCCCGAATTAAACGAATTGTATAAAAAAGATAATTATTGCAATACCTTCAATTGAAAATAAGAAAGTGAGGGAGCTAAATCGAATTTGTAATATCAAAGGTGTTTCTTTATTTAAAATGCCTAATTTGATTAATTT
>CAZXJX010000087.1:0-3516 GCA_964641235.1 uncultured Planctomycetia bacterium | reverse complement strand
ATACGGTTTCGCGGGTCGAATTGGCCAAGGAGCTCTTAAGGCAAATAGAGGAGCAATATTTTCTGTTTAAAGAAGAAGGTTTTGGCGAAATAGTTTCGCAGTGGCGAAATCTTTCGTCTATGCTGGGAAACAGGGTGAAGATAGTTTGTCAGGAGAAAAAAATGGAGGGCTATGCCGTTGATTTGGATTTAAGCGGGGCCCTCGTAATCCGCCAGGACTCAGGTTTCACCGAAAAAGTCCTTGCCGGCGATGTGATTTTGGTGCGCTGATGTTACTTGCAATCGATATAGGCAATAGTACGATAGCATTCGGAATTTTTGAAGGGAAGAGATTAAAATCGTCCTGGAGAATTTCAACGCAAAATATATTTTCAAAAAGTAAAGTCTTAAAGCCGTTAAAGGATATCGACGGCGTAATAATTTCAAGCGTTGTTCCGAAAGCAACGCCTATAATTAAGAAGCTGTTAAAAAACAGGTTTAAAATTGAGCCCTTGGTTTTGGGAGACAATATTAAAGCGCCGATAAAAAATTTGTATCGCAATCCCGGACAAGTCGGACAGGACAGGTTAGTAAATGCGGTTGCAGCTTCAGAACTTTTTGGCGCGCCGATAATAGTTGTCGATTTCGGCACGGCGATTACCTTTGATATAATTTCTAAGAGAAAGGAATACTTAGGCGGCATCATAGTGCCGGGAATTGAGATTTCGCTTGAGGCCTTATCGACCAAGGCGGCATTACTGCCCCATATAAAATTATCACCGCCTAAAGAATTCTTAGGAAGAGATACCGTAAGCAGTATGAGGAGCGGAATATTTTATGGTTTCGGCTCGCTTTGTGACTGCCTGATTGAGAGATTGAAGGCAAAATTCGGCGAACAATTAGTAATCGCAACCGGCGGACATTCTCGTTTAATAGCTAAATTCTGTAAATCGATAGACAACGTCGAACCGGACTTAACCCTCCAAGGCCTAAGAATAATCTACGAAAAAGCCATCTAAAAAATTTTTTTCTTGACAAAGTTCGATTTTTTAATATAATATAGCCAGAATTAGCACTCTAATGGTTTGAGTGCTAATTTTTCCATCTGAAAACCACTTTTATCCTACTTTATTGAAACTTAACGTGTTAAGGAGGTGTTAAATGGCAGTTCAACCATTAGGAGATAGGATTTTAGTTAAGGCCTTGGAGGCCGAGGAGAAGACAAAAGGCGGTATAATATTGCCCGATACCGCAAAAGAAAAACCCCAAGAGGGTAAAGTAGTAGCAGTCGGAAAGGGTAAATTACTTGAGGATGGCACAGTAAAATCATTGGAAGTAAAAGTCGGAGATGCAATCCTATACGGAAAATATTCAGGCACAGAGATAAACCATAACGGCGAGGATCTTCTGATTCTAAAAGAAGACGATGTTTTGGCTATAGTTAAATAAAAAGGAGGCAGTAAAAAAATGGCAAAGCAATTGTTATTTAGCGATGAGGCAAGGCGGGCAATTTTAAGGGGTGTCGAACAACTATCGAAAGCGGTAAAGGTAACCTTAGGGCCTAAAGGGCGAAACGTAGTATTGGATAAGAAATTCGGTTCGCCGACAATAACTAAGGACGGTGTTACGGTAGCGAAAGAAATAGAGCTTGAAGAGCCATATGAAAATATGGGCGCTGAAATGGTAAAGGAAGTTGCGACCAAGACTTCTGATATCGCAGGAGACGGCACGACCACAGCTACTCTCTTAGCCGAAGCAATTTACAGAGAAGGCCTCAAGAACGTCACCGCAGGAGCAAATCCTATGCTTCTGAAACGCGGGATAGACAAGGCGGTAGAAGAGGTTGTTGAGCAGTTAAAAAAATTATCTAAGCCCATAAAAGATAAGAAAGAGATTTCACAAGTCGCCACTATCGCAGCTAACAACGACAGGACCATTGGCGATTTAATCGCCGACGCTATGGAAAAAGTCGGAAAAGACGGCGTAATAACAGTTGAAGAAGCTAAGGCGACAGAAACGAGCCTGAAAGTTGTTGAGGGTATGCAATTTGACCAGGGTTATCTTTCTCCGTATTTCGTAACGGACGCAGAGAGGATGGAATCTGTTCTCGAGGATCCGTACATATTAATTCATGAGAAGAAAATCTCCGTATTAAAAGATATGCTGCCGCTTCTGGAAAAAATCGCCAGGACAGGCAAGCCTCTATTGATAGTCGCAGAGGAAGCCGAAGGCGAGGCGCTTGCGACATTAGTCGTTAATAAATTGCGAGGTACTTTCTCTTGTTGCGCGGTGAAGGCTCCGGGTTACGGCGATAGAAGAAAAGCAATGCTCGAAGACATCGCCATTTTAACGGGCGGTCGCGCGCTGACGGAAGACCTGGGAATTAAGTTAGAAAATATTTCGCTCGAAGATTTAGGGCGCGCAAAGCGAGTGACAGTTGATAAAGAAAACACTACGATCGTTGAAGGAGCTGGAAAGCAATCAGCGATCAACGGTAGAGTTGCTTAACTAAAGAAACAGATTGAAGATACGGATTCAGATTACGACAAAGAGAAATTACAGGAACGTCTCGCCAAATTAGCCGGTGGAGTAGCAGTGATAAACGTTGGCGCCGCAACCGAGACCGAGATGAAGGAAAAGAAGGCACGCGTTGAAGACGCCTTGCATGCAACCCGTGCAGCGGTAGAAGAAGGCATTGTCCCCGGCGGCGGTGTCGCGTTCTTAAGGTGTATCACTGGGCTTGAAAAATTAAAATTAAACGGCGATGAGCAGATAGGAGTGGAAATAGTAAGGCGGTCTTTGGAAGAGCCGATAAGGCAAATTTCCGAGAACGCTGGATTAGAAGGTTCCGTCGTGGCCGAAAGAGTAAAACATGAAAAAACAAATGTAGGTTACGACGTGTTACAGTCAAACTATGTTGATATGATAGAATCCGGCGTAATCGACCCGACAAAAGTTGCGCGTACCGCTCTTCAGAATGCTTCATCTATCGCAGGGTTGTTGTTAACTACAGAAGCATTGGTTACCGATATTCCGGAAAAAGAGAAGACACCTCCGATGCCTCCGCATGGCGGCTACGGCGGAGAGGGGATGTATTAATAAGGAGGAAGTCCAATGAATCTAAAACCTATCGGAGATAAAGTAATAGTCGAGATTTTGAAAGCGGAAGATAAAACAAAAGGCGGTATAATCCTTCCTGATACAGCGAAGGAGAAACCGCAGGAAGCAAAAGTAATAGCGGTGGGTTCCGGAAAGACGCTTGCTAACGGAAAAGTAATTCCGCCCGATGTAAAGCCAGGCGATACGGTTATATTCGGTAAATATTCCGGAAGCGAAGTAAAAGTTGACGATAAGGAGTACCTGATAATCGAGGCCGACGATATCCTTGCAGTAGTGAACTAACGACTTAGACCGAGTAAAATTTATTTAAAATAAGCCCCTTGAACATTGAAATTCAAGGGGCTTACTATTTTAATTGAAATTTTAACGTCCCGTGGAAAAGTTTTGGATTTGACAATTGCCATAAGGGGTGATAAAC
>CAZXJX010000086.1:0-3702 GCA_964641235.1 uncultured Planctomycetia bacterium | reverse complement strand
CTATCTCAAGGGACGTAACTACCCTAAACTGGGATAGCGTCCTAGATGAGGCGGTTAAGAAATGCGTCGCCGGAAAAAATCCTCAGCCTATAAAGTTAGGGCAATATGACTGCCTCTTAGAGCCCGAGGCGGTAGGCGACATATTGCAATGGCTGGGGTATATCGGCTTTGGCGCAAAACAATTTTATGAAAAGACTTCATTTTTATCCGGCAAAATAGGCGAGAAATTAATGTCCGAGAAGATAACGATATTCGACGAAGGTTTAAATCCCGAAACCATCATTTACCCTTTCGACTTTGAGGGCACGCCTAAAAAGAAGGTAATGCTCGTGGAGCGCGGCATCGCAAAAGGGGTCGTCTACGACAGCCATTACGGCTCTATATATAAAAAAGGTTCAACTGGCCATGCGTTGCTACCGGATGAGGTTGAAGGCCCGCTTCCACTTAATTTAATAATGGAACCCGGAAATTCTTCTATAGAGGATATGCGAAAGTCTTTAAAAAAGGGTGTATCGATTACGCGATTCCATTATATAAACGGCCTGCTTAAGCCGAAAGAAGCGCTGATGACGGGATTGACTCGCGACGGCACATTTTTAATCGAGGACGGAAAAATTAAAAAACCTTTAAAGAACTTGAGGTTTACTGAAAGCATCTTAAAGGCGTTTTCGAATGTTAAAGGTATTTCAAAGGAAAGGAAATTGGTGGGCGACCCGACTCAGGAGCTGGGCACATCATATGTCCCCGCGCTTTTAATCAAAGACTTCGCATTCACGGGAATTACTGAGTAACGCCCTGCGTATCTGGTCTTATCTTCTCGCTCACTATCACGCATATATCGAATTTGGTGCATAAATCGCAGCAGGAAGACGTTTCCTCTTTCTCGTAATTTTCCACACGCGGCTTACAAGTCCAAAAATCTTGGCATTGGACGCAGCAGTTAAATGCGGTTGACATAATTTTATTCTTCCCCTTCAAATTTAACTAGGTTATTTCCGTCGAAATATAGGTATTTCGCTTTTGAAAGATAACCTACATCAGCAGGCAAATTCTTATACCTTCCGTGATACGTCCATTTCTCCTTGGCAACGCCCCATTTGCCTGTCTCGTCATAATCTTTAACGTCAGGTTCGCCCCACGCCGCTAAAATCTGCTCCTTCGACATCCCGACCCTTAAATTTGTTGTCCCAAACGGGTGTTTTAAAATCTCTTGAGGGGTAGGAGGTTGTATTTCCGCGCAACCTACAAAATAGATTAAAATAGCTATTAAAGACGAAATTATTCCGAATCTTAAAAAATCGGTTCGCATCTTATTAATCCCCCTTTCTTCTTAATATTATAATAGTCCTTATCGCTTTAATATTATAGCCCTCTTTTAAGTCAAAGTCAAAATTATAAAATTTATCAACGTAATCAAAAAATTTTGATTTCCGAACGAGCCCCTTAAATTCGCCCGGAAATAAAAGCCTTGTCCTTCTGCGACTATTTATCGTAGAATTAAAGTTAGGGCTTCTTATTTTAAAGGCCACGTCGTCTTCGAAGGTTCTGTCTTTAGGGTTGAAGGTACGGGCAATCTGTAGATACGAAGCCTCTATCGAAATATCTTTTTCCTGTTGAACCCAATGATGCTCTTCCCACTCGAGCCTCCCTTCTTCTTTGGGCATCCAAAAATCTAATATATATAGGCCCCCCGTTTTCAAAGAGCGGCCAACGGATTCAAGATGGGACAGCATATCCTTCTGCGTCAACAAATACCTGAATGAATCGAGCATACAAATCGCGCATTCAAACCGGCGGTCCAGTCTAAACTCTCTCATATCCGCTCGAATACATCTTATATTAAGGCCTTCGACCTCCGCCTTCTTTATGACGAATTCCGCCATCTCCTTTGAGGCATCTAAACCTAATACTTCGTACCCGCGTCTTGCAAACTCCCTTAAATGGATGCCTGTCCCGCAGGCGATATCCAAGATAGCCCCGACCTTGATATCGGAATACCGCTTAATGCACTCCTCGATAAAATCGCATTCGGGGCCTCTGTCCCAATTATAAGCTATCTGGCAATATTCGGGATATGAGTAGGCGTCTTTTTTAGGCATTTATACCTTTCGAGCGCGGTTTCTAAAATCTTGTTTATCATCTCATCGTAAGAAATACCTAAATGCTCGGACGACAACGCGAAATAATCATCCCTCGCAAGGGACGGCAACGGGTTTACCTCCAAGGCGTAAACGCCGCCTCCATCCATCCGAAAATCGATTCTGGCAAAATCCCGACATTCGAATGCGCGGAATACTTCTTGTGCAATGCGTTTAATGTCCGACTCCAAATCCTTTTCTATCTCAAGCGGCTTTTGATATTTTAATACGGCCGCCTCATATCCGCACTTTTCAAAAATATGGCAGCTTAAATTCGTCTCGACCTCTAGATGCCTTTCCGCAACCGGAAATACTTCGGGATTTTCATTTCCTATTATTCCTACGGTAAATTCCCTTCCGCTTATAAATTCCTCGACGAGGGCGGGCTGATTGTAGGTTCCGATCATACGCCTGACCTGTTTTTTAAGCCCGCCATAATTGTCCACTTTAGAATCCCGCGTAATCCCTTTGGCGGAACCTTCATAACGCGGCTTTACGATAAACGGAAAATTTAATCCTTTCGGCACAACTATATTGCGTTCGTCCTTACATTCGAAATGGCGAGGTGTGGGGATATTATGATAAGCGAGTATCTTTTTTGCGACTATCTTATCCAACGAAACCGACAACGTTAACGCGTCCGAGCCGATATACGGAATATTAAGCGCATCTAAAATCACGGGGACTTGCGATTCCCGATTTCTTCCGTCTATGCCTTCGGCTATATTGAATATGATATCGCTTTGTAGTCGGGGCAAATTCTCGATTAGGTTTCTGGCCGAACCTACCCTATAAACGCTGTGACCATACCTCCTCAACGCATTTTCTATAGAGGATATCGTCTCTTCGGTATCGAACTCGGCTAAATAATCGTTTAAATCGTTTGCTGGTCTGCTGGTCGGTTGGCTGGCTGATTTTAAATCGAAGGTAAAACCTATAAGGAGCGGCATTATTTCAGGATGACGGCTTCAACTTGGCAGTTTTTCTTAAAAGTTTCGGCATCGTTCTCGTTTCCTACTATCGTCCCCCAATGCATCGGTATCGCTAACTTCGGACGAATCGTATTCGCTGCCGTCGCGGCTTCCTGCGCATCCATAGTATATGTCCCGCCGACCGGGAATACGGCGATATCGGCTTTTACGCTTTTCATTTCAGGAATGAAATCCGTATCGCCCGGATGATAAAATCTTGTGCCGTCGGGAAGCGTTATCACGTAACCGACCCACCCGTTCGATTTGGGATGAAATTGTTTGCTTATATTATACGCTGCAACCGCTTCTATCCTTATGCCGTTTGCCTCTATCCTGTCGCCGGGTTTTACAACTTTTATGCTCCCGGAAAGATGTTTAGCGGAGTCGGCGGTGGCGACTATAACCGTATCTTTCCCTTGCAATTTCTTCACATCATCGACCGACAGGTGGTCATAATGAGAGTGGGTGATGCATATCACATCGGCATTATCTTTGGATTTTATCTTCCAGGGGTCGATATAAACCGTCTTGCCGCCTTTGGTTAATTTAAATGTCGCGTGTCCTAACCACTCAATTCCTTCCAACATCTTCTT
>CAZXJX010000085.1:0-3893 GCA_964641235.1 uncultured Planctomycetia bacterium | reverse complement strand
CCGCTTTACCGATATCGTGAAGTAGTCCTATTCTCTTCGCTAAATTCGCATCGAGGCCTAATTCGTTCGCCATCGTGCCCATAATAAACGCCGCTTCCTTCAGATGCTCCAATACGTTCTGCCCGTAGGATGTCCTATATCTCAATTTACCGAGCAGCTTTATAATTTCGGGGTGGATTCCTCTGACGCCGACTTCGAAAACGGCTTGTTCGCCCGCTTCCTTAATTGAAACTTCCATTTCTTTTTTAACCTTCTCTACGACCTCTTCAATCCTGGCCGGGTGTATCCTTCCGTCTTCCATCAATCGCGTTAACGCTATTCGCGCAACTTCCCTTTTTATGGGATCAAACCCGGAAAGGATAACGGCCTCGGGCGTGTCGTCAATAATAACATCGACTCCTGTGGCAATTTCTAATGCGCGTATGTTGCGCCCTTCCCTGCCGATTATCCTGCCTTTCATATCATCGCTGGGCAGATTTACGACGGAAACAGTCGATTCAACCGTATGCTCTGCAGCGCAACGCTGAATAGCAAGCGACAGTATCTCTCTGGCTTTCTTATCGGCTTCCTGTTTCGTTTCCTCTTCGATACGTTTAATCATAATGCCCGCTTCCTGCTTGACATCCTCTTCCATTCTCGCAAGGAGTAATTTCTTTGCCTCCTCGGCGGTTAGGCCCGATACTCTCTGGAGCCTCTCTTTCTCCTCGGCTAAAAGGACTTTATACTCTTCCTCCATAGAACGAATTTTTTCTTCTTTCGTTAAAAGCGTCTTTTCCCGTTCGGTTATCTCCCTTTCCTTCTTATCCAAAATCTCGACTTTTCTGTCTAAATTCTCTTCGCGCTGGATAAGCCGTTTCTCTAAATTCGTAAGTTCCGCGCGTCTATCTTTTGTCTCCTTTTCGAAATCGGCTCTTATTTTATAAAGCAAGTCTTTCGACTCGAGCTCGACTTCTTTTCGTTTCTCTTGCGCTTTTTTTTCGGCCTCTTCTAAAATACTTTTTGCCTTTACCTCTGCGGAAGCTAATTTCTTATCCGCATAAAGTTTCCTGACAAAAAACCCAAATAAAAATAAGCCGCTACCTATCAGAAGGTAGAGGACGAGCATGAAAACACCGTTCATTTAAAATACCCCCTTTGTAGTGTTCTCGGTTTCTCCGAGACACCTTTATCAACAGTTCAACCTAAGTATTGAATATAGCCTCTGCACAGCTTACGTTCAACGGCCGAGCTCCACTGCAAGGAGACAAACGTAGTTTTTCTCCTTGCTATCCCTCTTTTCCTAATATGAATTGTTTATGCGGTAAGGAGTTTCGTGACGGGTTGGTCGTGAGAAAGCGTAGGCAGGCTCTTTACGACTTGGAATTTAAACGCGAGCCCGATCCTTGGAACGTCTTTTCTTAAGGCCCGCAAGAATTTGTCGTAATAACCCATCCCTCGGCCTAGGCGATTTCCGTTCTCATCAAATGCGACGCCCGGAACAATCGCAAGGTCTATTGAGCGTGGATGGTAAATTTTCATATGCGCCTTAGGTTGATAAATCCCGTATGGGCCTTCGACCAAATCTTTATTGGGATCCGCAATCTCGGATACCATCATTTTCTTCTTTCTCACGTTAATAACCGGCACTAAAACTGTCTTACCTCTAACCAATCCCGCCTCGATCATGGGCCTTGTCTCGACTTCCCCATCCTTCGAGACGTAAAACATCAAAACTTTCGCATCCCTGAACTCAGGCAACGCTAACAGTTTCCTTTTTATTGTGAGGCTTCTCCTGTGCCTTTCATCCTCCTTTTGATTTTTTAATCTATTTAAAATCCTTCTCCTTAAATTACTCTTTAACTTCTCAACCATTATTATAAATTAAAATGAAATTTAGTCAAGGGCTATTCTCCCTCGTGCCCTTCGTGATGTTCTTCTTCTTTTAATTTTATCTCCGGGAATTCCTTTTCTCGTCCAGACTTTTTAAGATAATCTTTTATCGCTGATCTTAATGCGTCCTCTGCCAAAACCGAGCAATGCATCTTAACAGGCGGAAGCCCTCCTAGCGCTTCAGCAACAGCCCTGTTTGAAATCTCCAATGCTTCGAGGATAGTCTTGCCCTTGACCATTTCTGTCACCATCGACGATGTCGCGATCGCCGCACCACAATTATGCACAGCGAATCCTTTCACAAGATATGAATTCGGCTCAAATGCAACTTGAAGATTATAAACAGGCCCTTCGAAATGTCGTTTTTTAATCTCCTTTATTGGCACCAAAAAATAATTTCCGTTCGAGTGGACGAAGTTATGCTTTCTTTCAAGTTTAAAAGCGATAAGATGCATGGTTGAGCCTTTTATCTTTCTGCCATTGATGTGGGTAGGCTTCTCGTAGATTTTTCTTATTGATGCGAAGATGCCTCCGCGTACAAGGATTTCCTGAACCTGTATGGCAAGATCTTTTGAGGCCGTCTTAACCCTATAAGTAAAACTATCCTTTGGTCTTCTTCTATAATAATCGCCGTCACCAATTAAATAAGTCTTTATCATTTCAATCTGTTTTTCGAAAGGCAATTCGATAATTTCCCTTGACAGCGATTTCTTCCTCGCCAAACGCCCAGCGCAAGAATATAAAAACCTTGCAAGCTTTCTCGAGCAAATATAAACTTCGGTTACATTTCCCCTCGTTCTTTCTTTAGCATCTTTACCGACTTGTTTTTTGAGCAGCGATTTAACTTCTTCTATAACCTTGCGCTCTTTTTTGTTAAACGCAAGAGCAACAACGCTGCCTCCTGCCGCCGTATATCCTTCTGCAAGATAATAACCTATAAGCCTCAGAACTTCTTTTGTAAAACGAGGATTATCTTTTACTATTTTATTTGATGTAAATATAAGATAATCGCTTTTCTCAAGATCTCTTGCAGTTACAAAATCTGGATTGCAATTTTTCAATTCATCTTTATTTCTAACTTGCAACCAATCGCATTTATTATAGCTTCTTTTTGCCCCCTTTAACCAATTCCTCTTCACGCATAACACAGGATGGTTGGGCGTAGCTGAAAAACTATTAAATGGTGATACAAAAGGTATAATCTCAATCAATGGCCCTTTGTAATCTCTCTTGTAAGTTTCGACAACTTTTGTAGTTAACCCTTCGCTATTTAATACCTCTTCTCCTTTTGGAATCGACGAAATATCCTGCCATCCGCCAGCCCGTAATACAACATCATTGTCTGCAGGCAAACATCCGAACGTCTTAAATTTCACGTCGGCGATTTTGTCATTTTCAACTTTTAAATAAAGTCGAAGAATATCGCCGCAGACAGGATTGCCCACAGTTCCTATCCCGTTGGCGTCGGGCAGTTCCCCTACGTTCCTCGGGTTCATAAAATGGTCCATCACTTTATCTGAATATTGTCCGTCCATAGCGATATTATAATACTGCAAAAACTGTTAGATTTCAATTGAAAAAAAATAGGGACGGTTCTAATTATTTTCATGTTGCTAAAAAATAGAACCGTCCCCTTTTTCCGTTTACCTGCGCCTGACGTAGATATCTCGCAGGGCTTCCTTGTCGAGGGCAATCTGGGTCTCACCAATCTTAATTACATAGGAGGGAAATGTCTGATGGACGGTTATCGTCGCGCCGGGGATTATGCCCATAGCGGTAAGCTTATCGAGGCGGGAATGGTGTTTCGTGGTAATGTATGCAACCTTTGCCTTCATTCCGGGTTTTAGTTCCACAAGAGAACTTATTACGCTGGTAAGTTCTTTCTTTGCCCTTTTACAACATTCGCCCTGAGGTATGGTTTTCCCGTGCGGACATTCTACCGGATGACCCAAAAGCGTGCAGATGGATTCGGTGACCTCTAACGAAAGACAATGTTCAAATGTGCACGCATTAGATTCCATATC
>CAZXJX010000084.1:0-4156 GCA_964641235.1 uncultured Planctomycetia bacterium | reverse complement strand
GGCGACGATAGGCATCGTATACGAAACGCGTATTGCCGCCGCTCTGTTTGATAAGGCCCGGTATAGTTTTTTCGGTAAGGCCGACATTCAAAACTGTCTCCATCATTCCCGGCATTGATCTTCTAGCGCCGGAACGCACCGAAACCAATAATGGATTTTCAGGATCGCCGAATTTTCTACCCATTAATTTTTCGACTTGCTCAAGGGCTTCCTGAACCTGCTCCTTAAGCCCTGCTGGATACGTTCTTTTATTTTGATAATAATGCGTGCAAATTTCGGTGGTAACGGTAAATCCGGGCGGAACCGGAAGCCTTAAGTCCTTATGCCCCGCCATTTCAGCGAGGTTTGCGCCTTTGCCGCCCAAAAGATTCTTCATGCTCTCATTTCCGTCGGCTTTGCCGCCACCGAAGAAATAGACGTGCTTCTTAGACTTCATTTCACTTCTTACCCCTTTCTATTTTTATTGAATTTTTATTTTGGACAGATCCGCCACTTCATCTGCGTAAATTGAGTTAATCGCCTTCATCAACGCAAGCCTGTTGCCTCGTAATGTATCGTCGCCGACGTTAACCTTGACCTTCTCGAAAAAGATATGAAGCGGCTTATAAAATGCCTCGGCATAAACCTTCGTAGCTTCTACGTAGTCACCTTTGGCGATTGCTTCTTCGATTTTACCTTTATGCTTTTCGTAAATCTCCCAAAGTTCTTTTTCCAGCGGCTCTTTAAGATATTCTTGCCTGACTTTCGCAACCCCTTCCTTAGAGGCCTTTTCGACCTTCAATATATTCGAGGTCCTTTCAATGACCTTTGCCGCTTCTAAGAAATATTTGGATTTTACCGCGGAGGATAAATCGCTAAGTTTTTTATACGTTTGGTCGAATCTGTCGAATCCCGATTCCAAAACAGCGTCTATGATATCATCTCTAAATTTTTTGTCCAGCAAAATATTCTTTAATTTTTCCTTCTCAAAAGCGAGGATCTGCGACTTAATTTCATTCCAATTGCGAGGAATTATGTCTGCGTAAATCTCGCATGTTTTATCTAACAGGGCATTCAATGAGAGCGGATACCTTTTTTCGGATAAGATTTTTAATAGGCCTAATGATGCCCTGCGTATCCCGTAGGGGTCTTCGCTTCCGGTAGGAATAAACCCTATCGCAAAAAAGCCTACGATAACATCTATTTTATCCGCTATCGCTAAGATGCTGCCTATATTCGTCGTCGGAAGAGGACCTGCGATTCCCTTTGGCAGATAATGTTCGTATATAGCGCGGGCGACCTCTTTATCTTCGCCTATTCTTTTGGCGTATTCCCGTCCGATAATCCCTTGAAGGTCAGGGTATTCTTTTACCATTTGAGTTACGAGGTCTGCCTTCGACAAGTGCGCTGCCCTTTCTATCTTTATCTTTTCGACATCCGGCAGAAGAAGTAAATCTGCGATATAGAGTACCAATTTTTCAATCCTTGTAACGCGGTCAAAGACCGTGCCTAATTTCGCTTGGAATACGACCCCTTTAAGCGATTCGACTCTGTCTTGAAGCGGGATCTTTAGGTCTTCCTCCAAAAAGAATATGCTGTCCTTTAATTTCGCATCCAAAATCGCTTCGTAAGTCGATTTGATTTCTTCTATGCCTTTATGCTTTCTATTTATTATCGCTATGAAATGCGGCAACCCTTTCCCCTTTTTATCTTTGGCCAAAAATACCCTTTGGTTCTTCGCCATAGAGCTCTCGAGCACTTCGACCGGAAGATGTAAATATTCCTTTTTGAATCTTCCCACAAAACCGATCGGGGACTCCGTTAAATAAGTCACCGCTTCTATCAATTCCTCATTGAAATTATTAGCTGCATCTAAACCGGTTGCTAAATTTTTAAGTATTGCCCTCACCTTTTCCTGCCTTGTCTTCTGGTTCAAAGTTACTTTATAATTTTCGAGTTTAGCAAAATAATCTTTAACCGACGTCACTTTGATTACGCGCATCGAAGGGTCTAAATATCGCGAGAGGCGTGTGAAATTCGAAACAGTCGATTTACCTAATTTAAAATTTACAATTTCGCAGCCGTAAAGCGACAAAAGCCAACGGATCGGGCGGGCAAAACGAACGCCGCTTTCGTCCCACCTCATCAATTTCGGGAACTTAACGGACGTAACTATCCCCGGCAATAGACCGGAAAGGACCGTTTTTGCCGCCTTCGACTCCATCGCCCTTTCTATAAAAATATATTCGCCCTTAGGCGTTGCCTCGACGGAAATATCTTTTAATTTTGCGTTTTTAGATTTAAGAAAACCTAAACAGGCCGCGGTGGGTTTACCTTCTTTGTCAAAAGCGTTCTCTTTTGATGGGCCGATTATCTTCTCGCGTTGCAACCTTTGTCTTAAGGAAAGGCCTTGGACGTAAACTACAAGCCTATTAGGCGTCCCAAATACGTTTATCTCGCCGAAGTCCAAACGCAGACTCTTTAAACTACCTTCCGCTGATGAACGTAATTGAAGCAGGGCTTGAGCTATATAATCTGAGGGTAGTTCCTCAACCCCTATTTCTAATAAAAAATCTCTTATTGTCTCTTTTTTATGGCTCATCTTTATTTTTGTGCGTTTTCCAAATAAAGCAAGGCGCACGATTTTGCCAACGTCCTGACCCGCGCGATATAAGAGGGGCGTTCGGTGGTGCTTACGGCTCCCCTCGCATCCAGCATATTAAATGCGTGCGAAGTCTTCAATGTGGCCTCATACGCGGGAATAAGCAACTTCTCGTTCAAAAGCCGCTTCGCTTCTTTTTCGAAGCTAGAAAATAATTCCATATACATATTAGGGTCGCTCGCCTCAAAATTATATTTCGAGCATTCCTTTTCGTCGTTTTTGTGAACATCGCCGTAGGTAAGATTTTCCGTCCACTTCAAATTATATAAATCGTATTCTCCCTGGATAAACATGGTTATCCTTTCGATGCCGTATGTTATCTCGCAGGGGATTAAATCCAATTCTATGCCGCCTACCTGTTGAAAATAGGTAAATTGCGTGACTTCGAGGCTATCGAGCCAGACCTCCCAACCGACTCCCGAAGCCCCAAGCGTCGGTGATTCCCAATCATCTTCCATAAATCTTAGGTCGTGTTTTTTTAAATCTATGCCTAAACTCTCAAGGCTGCTTAAATATACGGCTTGGATATCGGCCGTGGTAGGTTTAATGATTACTTGATATTGATAATAATGCTGCGCCCTTAACGGATTCTCCCCGTACCTGCCGTCGGTCGGGCGGCGTGACGGTTGTACGTATGCTACCCGCCAAGGTTTTTTATCCAAACTCCTAAAAAATGTCAACGGATGAAAAGTCCCCGCGCCGACCTCGATATCGTACGGTTGGGCGATAAGACAGCCCTGGCCTGCCCAAAATTTTTCCAATCCCATAACAACATCTTGGAACGTCGTAATCTTTCTTTTCATTTTGTCAGCCTTTGAATATCCCGTATAAATCTTTTAGATTTAAGGGGCTTTTCCAAATGCGATTCCAATAATTCTTCGATTAGCACGTTTAATTCGCTTTCGATCGACCTCGATATCTTGAATTTCAAAAGCAAATCCAATTTAGCGCTTCCGATATGATTTAGCGTCTGGACCGTTCCCCTGCTTATCGCACGCGCATGAGGGTCTTCCTTTAAGCAACGCTCGCAAAGCATGCCGCCGTGACGTAAACTAAACCTTGCCTTTTCGGAAATTCCAGCATTACAGTGAATACAACTGTTTAACGTCGGCGCAAATCCCAGGGCGGAAAGAAACCTCAATTCGAATATTCGGACTATCTTATTCGGTTCTTCGCCGGCCGCCAATAGCTTAAACGATTTATAGAGCAGTTCATAAACCTGGGCGTTCTTCTCGTTTGGCTCCGTCAGCATATCGACTAATTCTGACAGATAACTGGCGTAAGCAATCGCATTCAACCTTTTTCGAATTCCGAAGAAGCCGTCGGTTAAATCGCACTGCGTTATGTTATTAAACTCGCTCTTCGTTTTTTCATAGAACACGATTTTATTTAAACTGAACAACTCCGCGGAACTGCCGTACTTATGTCTTTCGGCGCGTATTCCCTTTAATATCCCTTTTATCTTGCCGAAGTCCTTCGAATAAAAAGTCGCTAATATGCTCGTCTCCCTAAAAT
>CAZXJX010000083.1:0-4229 GCA_964641235.1 uncultured Planctomycetia bacterium | reverse complement strand
GTCGGACACCTGACGCTTTTTAGGATATTTTCCGGAACTATAGATTCGAATACCAGTTTCTATAATTCGACGAGAGATTTGAAAGAGAGAATAGGCCAACTCTATATTTTACAAGGCAAAGAACAGGTTCCGGTTCAGAAAGTGGGCGCCGGCGATGTAGTGGCAGTCGCAAAATTGAAAGATTCGCATACGAATGATACGATTTGCGACGAGAAGAATCCGATTTTATTTGAGCCGACCGCATTTCCGGAGCCGGTGATATCAAGTTCTGTAAAACCTAAGTCGAGGCAGGACGAAGAAAAAATCATGGGAGCGTTAAACCGGATTTCCGCAGAGGACCCGACTTTCAAATTCGGACGCGACGAGCAGACAAAAGAATTGATAATATCGGGCTTGGGCGATTTGCATCTGGACGTGATGATCGAGAGGATGAAGAAACGTTTTGGCGTGGAGGTCGAGATAGGAACGCCCAAAGTTCCCTATAAAGAGACGATTAAGAAAAAAGTTAAAGTTCAGGGTAAATACAAGAGGCAATCCGGAGGACGCGGACAATATGGCGATTGCTGGTTGGAACTGGAGCCCTTACCTCACGGTAAGAATTACGAATTTGTGGATAAGATCGTCGGCGGTGCCATACCGCGGCAATATATTCCTTCCGTAGAAAAGGGCGTCAAAGAAGCGATGCGTAGCGGAATGCTTGCCGGCTATCCGGTTGTCGACGTGAGAGTCACTGTTTGCGACGGTTCTTTTCACGAAGTCGATTCCTCGGATATGGCATTCCAGATAGCGGGCTCAATGGCATTTAAAAAGGGCCAGGAAGAAGCAAGCACCGTTTTGCTTGAGCCGATAATGGATGTTGAAATTGTTGTTCCAGATGAATATTTAGGCCAGATCACCGGCGATATAAACTCGCGCAGGGGCCGGATAATGGGCATCGAATCGAAAGGCAGACAGCAACATATCAAAGCCACCGTTCCTTTGGCCGAGTTGTTCAAATACGCCACAGAGCTTCGTTCAATGACCGGCGGGCGAGGTTCGTATTCGATGAGGTTCTCGCATTACGAAGAGGTTCCCGCCAAAGTTTCGCAGATTATAATCTCCCAATCCAAAAAGACTCCAGAGGAAGTGCATAAATAAGGGACGGTTCTATTTTTTGAATTCCAAGAATTGAGAAAAAATAGAACCGTCCCTTTTTTCCTTTACATACCCCTCGTAAAATGATATAATTTTCTATCGATAAATCGATAAAATCAACTTTTAAACGGAGGCATTTTCTAAAAGATGTCTGGACATTCTAAGTGGGCTGGAATAAAGCACAAAAAGGCGTTGATGGATGCCAAAAAAGGAAAAATTTTTACCAAACTCATCAAGGAATTAACCGTCGCCGCTAAAGAAGGAGGCGCAGATCCCGAAGCCAACCCTCGCTTGCGCTTGGTTATCGCGAAAGCGAAAGAAGCGAATATGCCGAGGGACAATATCGATAAGGCGATTAAGAAGGGAACCGGCGAACTTCCCGGCGTTGTATACGAGAACGTAGTTTATGAAGCTTATGGCCCGGGCGGTGTAGCGATTATAGTCGAGGCATTGACGGATAACAAGAATAGGACTTCAGCCGAAATAAGGAACATATTTTCCCGCAAGGGCGGAAACATCGCGGGCCAGGGTTCGGTCTCTTGGCTCTTCCATAAAAAGGGATATTTCCTCGTCGATAAAAGCAAGATAGACGAAGAGAAGCTTATGGATATAGCCTTAAATGCGGGCGCAGAAGATTTAAAGACAGAAGGCGCAAGTTACGAAATAACGACTGACGTAAAAGATTTTGAAAAGGTGAAGGGATCACTTAATAAAAACGGCATTGACTGCCAGATGGCGGAACTGACTATGATCCCTTCTACGACGGTAAAGGTAGTCGGGGAGGAAGCAAAGCAAGTGCTGGCTTTGATGGATGCTTTGGAAGAATACGAAGATGTCCAGAACGTTTATGCGAATTTCGATATCCCGGACGAAATATTAGAACAGGTCAAAGGCGGATGAGGATTTTAGGCATTGACCCCGGCTTAAATATAACGGGTTACGGCATTATAGAAGTAAGAGTCGCAGGAAATTTTAGATTGATAGAAGCGGGAGTGATCAGGACGTCGAGCAAAGAGAATTTGGAAGCAAGAATAAATAAAATTTATAAGGCCATAAAAGGGCTTATCGAGGAATTCCGACCGAACGTTTTGGTTCTAGAAAAATTATATTCGCATTATAGGCATCCAACGACCGCCATTTTAATGGGGCACGTTCGGGGCGCAGTTTGCCTTGCGTCGAGCCAAGCCGGGCTTCCTCTCATCGGTTATTCTAATACCCGTATTAATAAAGCCGTCATAGGAAGAGGCAACGCCGGCAAATATCAGCTTCAGCGGATGGTGCAGAATTTACTTAACTTAAAATCGCCCCCAGCGCCTACGGATGTTTCCGATGCGTTGGCGTTGGCTATTGCGCACGCTTATATTTCACAGAAAGAAGGAGTGGTAAGTGTAAGGTGATTTCTCATATTTGCGGCAAGATTAGCAAGCGCAAGAATTCGTCGGTAGTCATCGATGTAAACGGCGGCATTTCCTACGAAGTCTTAATCCCAGGTTGTGTGATGAAGGCATTGGATAAAAATATGACTGGCGACGGCACGATAAAACTCATCACATATCATTATCACCACACGGACCCCGCACGAAGCATTCCCGTATTGATCGGATTCCTAAATGAAATAGAAAAAGAATTTTTTGAAAAATTTATAACGGTCTCAGGCATCGGTCCCAAGGCGGCGGTCAGGGCCTTAAATACTCCAATTCCGCAGATCGTGAAGGCGATCGCCGAGGGAGATTTAAATACCTTAAAGTCGCTGCCTGGCATCGGAGAACAAAGGGCTAAAGAGATAGTTGCGAAACTGCAAAATAGAGTCGGCAAATTCGGGCTTATCAAGGAAGACAGCGGCGAAGTTCCAAAAGAGGTAGCGCTGGGTTTTCAAGAGGAAGCAATGGAAGTACTTTTACAACTGCAATATAAAAGGTCGGAAGCGACCGAGATGATTCGAAAAGCGATGGAGCGCTCGCCGAACATAAAAACCGCCGAAGAGCTTTTAAACGAAGTTTATAGACAAAAGACGAATTTAAAATGAAGTCGGATAACGTGAAGAAGGAAGAAGGGTTACGCGAGAAACTGATATTCAATCAAGAGACCGAGGAAGACGTAATATTAAATCTTTCGCTTCGGCCCACAAAGGTTTCTGATTTTGTCGGACAGAAGGCGGCGGTTGAAAACCTTCTCATTTCGATAGCCGCAGCCAGACGAAGAAAAGAACCGTTGGAGCATATATTGTTCTCAGGCCCGCCAGGATTGGGCAAAACAACTTTAGCGCATATTATCGCCAATGAAATGGGAACCAAAATAACCGCTACTTCAGGACCTGCGATTGAGAGGGCAGGTGACTTAATCGGGATACTTACGAATTTAGGCGAAGGCGATATTTTGTTTATCGACGAGATTCACCGCCTATCCAAGGTAGTGGAGGAATTTTTATACCCTGCGATGGAGGTCTTCCAAATAGATTTTGTAATAGATAAAGGACCCTACGCCAAGACGATAAAATTTAATCTCAAGCGCTTCACTTTAATAGGAGCTACGACCCGCACGGGGCTATTGAGCGCGCCGTTAAGGGGCAGGTTCGGCATGTTTCATCATCTGGATTTTTATTCTCCGGATGAGTTAGTTTTGATAGTGAAGCGTTCCGCAAAGATATTAAACGTAGAGTTAGAAAAAGATTCAGCGCTCGAAATTGCGCGTAGAGCGCGCGGGACTCCGCGCGTGGCGAATAGATTATTACGCCGTGTGAGGGATTACGCTCAGGTAAAAGGTGACGGCAAGATAGGAAGAGAGACCGTTGATAAAGCGCTTGCGATGCAAGGCATAGACGATAAGGGCCTGGATGCCGTTGACAGAAAAGTTATGAAAGCGATTTTGGAATCCTATAACGGAGGGCCGGTCGGCATAGAATCGCTGGCCGCAACTCTAAATGAGGAGCCGGATACCATCGCGGATGTAGTCGAGCCGTTTCTGTTAAAGATCGGATTTTTGAAACGCACCCCCCGCGGAAGAGAAGCAACGAAGTTGGCATACGAACATTTTAGCATGCTTTATAAGAAGGATATACAAAAAGAACTTTTTAAATAAAACCACAATATTAACAC
>CAZXJX010000082.1:0-4365 GCA_964641235.1 uncultured Planctomycetia bacterium | reverse complement strand
AATCGGCCTGAGATAAAGAATATCGCTTATCATAAAAAAGGCGTATCGGCGCTGGTTACTATAATGGAGGGATGCGATAATTTTTGTTCGTATTGTATCGTTCCGTATGTAAGAGGAAGAGAGATTAGCAGGCCTTCGGATGAAATTTCGAAAGAAGTCAAATGTTTGGCAGAAAACGGCTATAAGGAAGTTACGCTTTTAGGGCAGAATGTAAACTCGTATAGGGACAGTCCCTTTGTTAATTTACTTGAGAAGATAAACGATATCGATGGAATCGAGCGGGTAAGATTTATTACGAGCCATCCAAAAGATGCGGGGGAGGATTTATTTAAAGCGATGCGGGACTTGCCGAAAGTTTGCGAGCATCTTCATCTTCCGTTACAATCAGGCTCAGACAAAATATTAAAGTCTATGAACAGGGGATATACGGCAAAGGAATTTTTAAAAAAGACAGAGACGCTTAGAAAATATGTACCCGATTGCGCAATAACAACGGATGTAATTGTCGGTTACCCCGGTGAGACAGAGGATGATTTTAAGGCAACGAAGAAGTTGATGGGAAGAATAGAATTTAATTCGGCATTTATTTTCAAATATTCTTCGCGTCCACCGGCCAAATCTAGCGAATTAAACGATGATGTTCCAAAACAAATCAAGGAAGAACGGAATCAAATTTTGCTGAGCTTGCAGGATAAAATTTCATCCAAGAAAGAAAAGGAATTTATCGGGCGCGAGACCGAAGTTCTTGTGGAAAACAGGTGCAGAAAGGATGGCAATAAAGTGATGGGAAGGAATAGGCAGAACATAAAAGTTGCCTTAGACGGTAAAAGCGAACTCATAGGCAAATCAGTGAATGTAAAAGTCAAAGGAATTAGAGGACATACCTTGGTCGGCGGGTTAATTTTAGCCGCTCTCTTATTTTGCGTTCAGGGGATTAGCATAGCGAATGCAACAACCGCAGACGAATATTTTGTAAATGGCGACTACGAAAGCGCTGCAAGCGAAGCGGGGCGTCTTTTGTCTTCGTCGCCAAAAGAGGCGGACAGGATATATTATATACTAGGAACGAGCCTAAATAAGTTAGGCAGGTACGAGGCGGCGAGAGGTAATTTTCAGTCGTTAATCGAAAGATATCCAAGGAGTAATTATGCGTCATTAGCTCAACTTGGGATTGCCGATGGTTCCTATTTAAGCGGGGATTATCAGAAAGCCGCTGGCTCGTATGAGAAATATATAGAAAAATATCCTAAGTCAGAAGGTGCCGCGCTCGCATATTTCAGGTTAGCCAAATGCGCGCAGAAAGAAGGCAAATGGCAGGCGGCGAGGAATTATTATCAGAAAGTTAAAAGCGAATTCCCGTTAAGTTTCGAGGCACAATTAGCAACGCAGGCTTTAAGCGAGGAAATCCTATATTTTACTGTCCAGGTAGGGTCTTTTAATAAAAAGGCAAACGCGTTGAAATTATGCGACGAGTTGATAAAGAAAGGTTATGATGCCTCTATTCTGAAATCAGAGAGTGAAGAAAGAGATCTTTATAAGGTGCGGGTCGGAAGGTTAAACAATAGAGAAGATGCGCAAGAGTTAGAGAAACGCTTACGCGCAGAAGGCTTGCCGACGAATATCCTTCCTTAGAGGAAAGATTGCTTCCCCCGACGATACGTCGGGGTCGCAATGACTATATAAGTTTATGAAAAGATTGATTTTTCTCATCGGGCCCACCGCAATAGGTAAGACCGACATTGCATTTGAACTCGCAAAAATACTAAGTTGCGAGATCATCTCCTGCGATTCAATGCAGGTTTATAAAAAGATGGATATCGGGACCTCCAAGCCGACAGAAGAATTACGCCAGACCGTTATGCATCATATGATAGATATAATTGAGCCATCGGAAGAATTTTCGGCGGCGCAATTTCGGGAATTGGCGGTTAATGCAATGGAGGGCATTCTCACCAAAGGTAAGGTTCCTCTATTCGTCGGCGGAAGCGGCTTATATATTAAAGTTTTGATAGACGGAATTTTCAAAGGCCCCTCAAGCGATAGGGGATTGAGGGCAAGGCTTAAAGCAGAGGCAGATGAATTTGGCGTCGAGGCTTTACATAAAAGATTAAAGGAGGTCGACGGCGAGACGGCATCTTGTGTCCATCCGAATGACCTACGCCGAATAGTTCGCGCATTAGAGGTTTACGAGAAAGCAAAGGCGCCGATTTCGGAATTTAAAAACCGGACGCAAGGTTTGGGCGGTGAATACGATATAAAGATGTTCGGATTAGATATGGATAGAAAAATATTATATAAAAGGATAGATGACAGGGTTGAGGAGATGTTTAGCAAAGGCCTTGTCAATGAGGCAAGAAATCTAATGGGGCAAGATTTAAGTTTGACGGCGTCTTGCGCGTTAGGATACAAAGAGGCATTCGGATTTTTAAGAGGTCAATACGGCCTCGATGAAGCGAAGAGATTGATAAAACGCAATACCCGCCGTTACGCGAAACGCCAGTTTACCTGGTTTAGGCGGGATAAGAGGATAGAATGGATTACGTTAGGCGAAGGCTATGATCCGAAGGAGGTAGCGCGGAGATTGCTTCCCCTTTGCTTCGCTCTGGGTCGCAATGACAGATGGAATTAAGATATGGAAAAAGCTGTCTTAGCTATTGTAGATTTTCGTGATAAGGAATATAAGGACCTTTGGCGATTAGAGGATATATCTGCCGAATTGAAGGAGCTCGTTACGTCCTGCGGCCTTTCGGTATTGGATTCGGTAACCTGTTTTAGAGATAAACCTACGCCGGGGTATTTAATCGGCACAGGCAAAGCCGAGGAAATCGCTAAGTTATCTTCAGAAAAAGGCGCTGACGTAGTCATATTCAGCGATGACTTATCGTCGGCTCAACAGCGCAACCTCGAGGATATCGTCGGTATTAAGGTGATAGACAGAACGCAGTTGATTCTGGATATCTTCGCGCAGAGGGCGCATTCCGCCGAGGGGAAGGTGCAGGTTGAACTTGCGCAGTTGGAATATCTACTTCCACGGTTGGCCGGGAAAGGGACTATGCTCTCGAGATTAGGCGGTGGGATTGGGACAAGAGGGCCCGGCGAGCAGAAACTTGAAATGGACAGGCGTAGGGTAAGAGACAGGATTTCGAAATTAAAAGATGACCTGGAAAAAATTCATCTGCGAAGAGACGAACTTAGGCGAAAGAGACGCGAAAGCGATTTGGCGATCGTCGCAATAATCGGATATACAAATGCGGGTAAGTCCACGCTTTTAAATGCGCTGACCCATTCCGA
Source organism: uncultured Planctomycetia bacterium (assembly GCA_964641235.1). Lineage (GTDB taxonomy): Bacteria > Omnitrophota > Gorgyraeia > Pluralincolimonadales > CAZUZR01 > CAZXJX01. The sequence goes on along the minus strand of CAZXJX010000082.1, from coordinate 1,074 downwards.
CGTGATATGTGAGGATAGATTATTTTCAACATTAGACCCCACCGCCCGAAAATTCATTTTGCCGAATAATCAAAAGGTTGTGTTTGTCGATACGGTCGGGTTCTTGCATAATTTACCTCATCGTTTAATCGAAGCATTTAAAGCGACGCTGGAAGAAGTCTCCGAGGCGGATATATTGGTTCATATCCTTGATATAAGCCACCCTATGTTTAATGAACAGAACGAAGCGGTTCATGAGGTGTTAAAGGAGTTGGATGCGGACAATAAGCCTGCGATTATTGTCCTGAACAAAATAGATAGGATAGCCGAGGGTGGCGTCGTTGAGCGCTTGAAAAAGAATTTCGAAAACGCCATTCCGATCTCAGCGCTAAAAAGAGAGAATCTCCATCAGTTGGTTCAGAGGATAGCGATGATTTTATCTTCCTCGCTTATTTACGTAAAGGCATTGTTGCCCCAATCTGAAGCGAAATTGATAAATCAGATTTACAGAGAAGGACATATAATTAAGAGAGAATTTAGGGAGCAGGAGATTTATATTGAGGCAGAGATACCGCTTAAGCTTAAGAATATCCTTGACAAAAATGATTTTTGTGTTAAAATTTAGGTTAGCACTCTGACTAAAAGAGTGCTAACTAGGAGCAAAGAAATGGTTGTAACTGATTTAGTTTCAAGGAGAAACAAAATTTTAGAGGAAGTAATAGAATCTTATATTTCTACTGCTACGCCGGTCGGGTCTTTTACCATCTCTAAAAAATTTAAGACAGGCTTTAGTCCCGCCACGATAAGAAATATAATGTCTGAATTAGAAGAATTGGGTTATATAATGCACCCCCACACCTCTGCCGGAAGGGTTCCTACCGTAAAGGGCTATAGATACTATGTTGACGCGCTAATGCAATTGAAACGCCTTACTGAAGAAGAAAGAGAATTTATAGAAAGAACGCTAAGTCATAATTTGGATGAATTGGAAGATGCCGTCAAGAGGGTGGCGAGGTTGATTTCCACCTTAACAGCGCAGGCCTCTTTGATAAGTTTACCGAGAGCCCAAAAACGTACTTTCAAGCGAATCGAATT
>CAZXJX010000081.1:0-4487 GCA_964641235.1 uncultured Planctomycetia bacterium | reverse complement strand
GGCTTTGCTCGAAGAGGCCCACAGGATATTCGAGGAAGACAGGGATATTTGCAGGAGGATAGGTGAATTCGGCGCTAAGCTTATCCGTGACCAAGACGTAATTTTAACCCATTGTAATGCGGGCGCGCTGGCAACGGCGGATTATGGAACGGCGTTGGGAGTAATCTACCGCGCGAAGGGACAAGGCAAGCGAATAAAAGTTTACGCGGACGAGACGCGGCCTCTTTTGCAAGGTGCCAGGCTGACTACGTGGGAATTGATGAAGCAAGGCCTCGACGTTACTTTGATATGCGATAATATGGCCGCCGAAGTGATGAGGGAAGGAAAGATTACAAAAGTTTTAGTCGGGGCAGACAGGATTGCGCGCAACGGCGATTGCGCCAACAAAATAGGGACTTATAGTTTGGCGGTTTTGGCAAATTATCATAAGGTTCCTTTTTACGTCGTTGCGCCGCTTTCGACCGTTGATTTAAGGACGCCGAGCGGCCGAGAGATTCCGATTGAGTTAAGAAAAGCCGATGAGATTACGACGATAAACGGTAAGACGCTTGCCCCGAAAGGCGTAAAGGCGTATAATCCCGCATTCGATGTGACGCCTGCCAAGCTGGTAACGGCGATTGTAACCGAAATAGGAATATTTAAGCCAAATGAGATTAAGTACATTAGGTGAAGCGGGGTTAATCGAAAGGCTCGCCAAAAAGATAAAGGTGGACAAGTCGGTGATAAAGGGTATCGGCGACGATTGCGCCGTCATCAGATTATCTAAAAATAGGCATCTACTTTTGACGATAGATATGTTAATCGAGGGCGTTCATTTTTCGGAGATCCGCCGTGGCGGAAAGCTTCAAGATGCGACACCCTTTCAAGTGGGATGGAAATCTTTAGGCTGCGGGCTAAGCGACATCGCTTCTATGGGCGGAATCGCGAAATACGCGGCAGTATCTTTAGGCCTGCCGTCTAAGTGCTCGTTCGAAATTGTCGACGGAATTTATAAGGGGATGCAGACATTAGGAAAACGATTTGGCGTGGATATAATCGGCGGAGACACGAATTCCTCAAAGTTATTAGTCATTGATGTGGCGGTCTTGGGTTTCGTCGAGTCGAATAAATTGACTTTGCGAAGCGGCGCAAAAGTAGGCGATATAATATGCGTAACCGGTGCCTTAGGCGGTTCATATAAAAGCGAAAAACACCTGAAATTTATTCCGCGTTTAAAAGAGGCGCGTGCGTTGGTTAAGAAATTTAAAATAAATTCGATGATAGATGTATCTGATGGGTTATCCACCGACTTAAACCATATCGCAAAAGAGAGCAAGGTCGGCGCATGCATTTATGAAGAGCTTGTGCCCGTATCAAAGGGCGCAAGCTTAGATGCCGCATTAAACGAGGGAGAGGATTTCGAATTATTATTTACGATACCTGTCGCTGAAGCGCGAAGGCTAGCGGCGAAAAAACCGGTTGGCATTAATGCGCCGATAACGCAAATCGGAGAAATTGTCGATAGAAAATCAGGAGTTAGGATAATAGATAAGTTTAGCAAAGTTAAGGAATTAAAACCAAAAGGATTTCAGCATTTTTAATGGTTATCGTTTCCAAGAGCGAGAGGCAGACTATAGAATTAGGCAGCGAAATAGCAAAACATCTTAAGCGGGGCGATTTAGTTGCGCTCTCCGGAGATTTAGGGGCGGGAAAGACCACGCTTGTCAAGGGCATCGCAAAGGGACTAGGCGTAAAAGATTACAAATATGTCAATAGCCCCTCATTTGTCCTTGTAAAAGAATACAAGGGAAGGATTCCTCTGTTTCATTTCGATATTTACCGTCTGAATAATCTGAAAGACATCGAAGATATCGGCTACGAGGATTATCTGGGAAGAGGAGGCGTCGTCGTAATCGAATGGGCAAAAAAGATGGGCCGAATTTTGCCGAGAAGATATTTAGATATCACGTTAAAAATAAAAAGCCCAAATGAGAGAATTATAAGTATAAAGAAGCAGGGACGGTTCTAGTGCCAATCGGGAAAGTGTCCCTTTAACAATTAACATGAAAATATTAGCGATAGATACTTCCACGAAATTTTTGTCGCTTGCTTTGGCTGACAACGAAAAGATTATTGCGAACTTTCACAGGGAATTGGAGCAGCAGCATTGCGCAAGGTTGATCCCTGAGATTGACAAGGTTCTCAAAAAAGCAAAATTTAACTTAAAGGATATCGACTGCATCGTCTTTTCGAAGGGGCCCGGATCGTTTACCGGGCTACGTATAGGCGCCGCTACCGTAAAGGGGCTCGCCCTTGCCACAAAAAAAAGAATAGCCGGCGTCTCATCGTTAGATATTTTGGCGTATAATGCAAAGGATAGTCGGAAATTGATAGTCCCGATTATCGACGCAAAACGCGGCAACGTATACGCCTCGATTTATTCATTCAACGGCAAGCGATTGAGACGCCATATGAGGTATTCGGTTCTGCCGCTTATCGAGTTATTAAAAGAGATTAAGGATAACGCAATTTTTTTAGGCGACGGCATAATTCCGTACCGCAAGACAGTCGAGGACAATTTTAAATTCAAAGCGGAATTTGCCGCGGAAAAAGATTGGTATCCCAAAGCGACAACAGCCGCTAAATTAGCAGTTGAATTAATTAAAAATAAAAGATTTGAAGATGCGGATAAATTCGTTCCGTTATATTTATATCCGAAGGACGTCCAATGCAGGAAAAAATTAAAATGAGCCGTCCGACCTGGACCGAAATAGATTTAGACGCAATCGCCCATAATTATCGTGCGATAAAGAACCGCCTTACGAAAGGCACGGATGTCCTGGCGGTTGTCAAAGCCAACGCCTATGGATACGGAATGGTTGAGGTGGCGCGAAGGTTCGCGAAAGAGAAAGTTCCGTATCTGGGCGTTGCCAGCGTCGACGAAGCTATCCTCCTTCGAAAAGCAGGAATAAAATTACCCATCTTAATTTTAAGCTCGATTTTGCCGAAAGAAGTTAAAGAAGCGTTAGAGTATGATTTGACCCTTACGGTCTGCGACGGAGATTTGCCGCCGGCAATCGACAAAGCGGCGCACAAACTTAACAAACGAGCTTTGGTTCACGTCAAAGTCGATACGGGGATGGGAAGGCTTGGAATTTGGCATGACGAGGCCGACCGCTTGATAGAAGAAGTTTTGGCGTTTAAGAACATAATCTTGGAAGGGATATTTACCCATTTCTCGAGCGCAGATGAGGAAGAAGCGCATTACACCGTCCGGCAGATAGACAATTTTAAAAGGTTAATCGCCGATATAGAATTAAAGGGAGCCGAGATCCGATACGTCCACGCCGCGAATTCCGCAGGCGCGGTTTTGTATAAAGATTCACATTTTAATATGGTAAGGCCAGGCCTTATGCTATATGGATTATACCCGAATGAAGCGATAACAAGAATTGTCAAGCTTAAACCGGCGCTTTCGCTTAAGACCAGAATAATATTTTTGAAACGCACGCCCGCCGGAAGGAACATAAGTTACGGCAGGACTTACACGACGAAAAAAGAAACCATCATTGCGACGTTACCAATTGGCTATGCGGACGGTTTAAATCGCCGACTTTCAAACAAAGGAGAAGTAATTATAAAGGGCAAACGCGCGCCGATAGTCGGAAGGATTTGTATGGACCATACGATGATCGATGTTGGGGATGTGGATGGCGTCAAGGTCGGCGATGAGGTGGTTTTAATCGGGACTCAAGGCAGCCAAACTATCACGGTTGAAGAAATAGCCCGCCTTCTTGACACGATTCCCTACGAAGTCGTCTGCTGGATTTCAGCTCGCGTGCCTAGGGTTTATCTATAATCCTAGATAGACCATTTATTATCGGCAAAACACGAAATTAGTCAATCAAATTCCTTTACAAACTCGCAACCGTGGTGTATATTTTAAATCAGGGTCTCAATACAATAACATAAACTACGACATTCGGCTATTAATTGTTAGAAATTAATTAAAAATACATAACAATTCAGCAAAACGATGGTATAATCTATCCATGATTACAGAAAGCGAAAAAAGAACAATCAGGGAAATATCAGAGAGATACGCCGCCAAACGGGTATTGCTTTTCGGATCCAGCCTCGCCTCAGACAGGGAAGGGCGGGATATCGATTTGGCCGTGGAAGGAGTGTCTCCCAAAGATTTTTTCAGATACTACGGCGACCTTATGCTTGAGCTCTCAAAGCCCGTTGATGTGATAGACCTCTCAGGGGATTCGAAATTTACCAAGATGATCAGGCAAGAGGGGATACCGCTCTATGGCTAATTATAGGCTGCGTATCGAAGCCGAATATGAAGCTATAGATAAAACAATATCTTCTCTGCCGCCCTCTCCCTTAACAAATCTTTCCCAGTTGGAACTTGCCGGAGTAGCCGCGTTACTGCATAACTTTTATAACGGCATAGAAAACGTGATAAAGCAGGTATTTCAAGCTAAAGGCCTTAAGATTAC
>CAZXJX010000080.1:0-4494 GCA_964641235.1 uncultured Planctomycetia bacterium | reverse complement strand
ACGCCCGATTCCTCGAGATTTTGGCCGAAGGACAAGTATAAACCGGGAGGCCCGCAGCCAAGTTTCGATAAGCAGTTCGTTCGTGATTATTTGGAAGGGTTGGATTGGGACAAGACGCCGCCGGCTCCAAATTTACCCGATGAGATAATAGAGAAGACCAGCAAAAAATATCTTGAGGCGTTGAAACGATTGACCGGCAAGGAACTTTAGGTGATTTGGCGAGTTGAGGTAAAAAATAAAAAAGGAATCTTGGATTCAACCGGCGAAGGCATAAAGAAAGATATAGCTGATTTGGGCATTTACTGCGTTGAGTCGGTTGAGGTAGCGCAGGTTTATATAATAGAAGGAGACATACGAGAAGCGCAGATACGAAAAATTGCGCGAGCGCTATTGACGGATCCGATAACTCAAGAATTTATGTTTAGGGACAGTCCCCTTATAGACAGAAAGACAACTGGACGGGGACAATCCCTTGTTGAAGTCGCATACAACTCCGGCGTTATGGACCCGGTAGAAGAAAGCGCTAAAAAAGGGATTTTGGATTTAGGCATCAAAGGCATAAAATCCGTAAAGACCGCGAAGAAATATATTATAAAAGGCAAAATCTCAAAAAAAGATTTAAATATAATCTGCGAAAAACTGCTGTACAACAGAGTTATCCAGCACATCGTCAAGAATTCCGCTTCATATACCGCGAAACTTCCGCCCAAGTATAATTTTGAATTGATAACGGTAGATTTATTGCACGCTTCGGATAAGGAGCTTAAAAGAATAAGCCGCAAAGGTCAACTTTTTTTAAATTTGACCGAAATGCGAGAAATTAAGAAATATTTTTCGCGGCTCGGCCGAAATCCCACCGACGCGGAACTGGAGACTTTAGCGCAGACCTGGTCGGAACATTGCGGGCATAAGACGCTGCGCGGAAAAATCGAGTACAGGTACAACGGCAAAACGTCCCGCATCGATAATTTATTGAAGAGGACGATAATGAAAGTAACGCAGGAATTGCACAAACCGTGGTGCGTTTCGGTATTTAAAGATAACTCCGGCGTGATAAGGTTCGACGCAAATTATAACGTCTGTTTTAAAGTCGAAACGCACAATCATCCGTCTGCGATAGAGCCGTACGGCGGTGCTAATACCGGAATAGGCGGGGTAATCCGCGATCCCTTAGGGACCGGCCTGGGCGCTAAGCCGATTTTAAATACCGATATATTTTGTTTTGCCGAGCCGGATTACCCTTTCGAGAAATTGCCGAAAGGCGTTTTGCACCCGAAGAGGATCATGAAGGGGGTTGTCGCGGGCGTACGCGACTACGGTAATAAGATGGGAATTCCGACGGTCAACGGCGCCGTGTTGTTTGATAATAGATACTTAGGCAATCCTTTGGTCTATTGCGGAAACGTCGGGCTAATCCCAAGAGATAAATCTTTTAAGATAGTAAGAAGCGGCGATTTAGTCGTATTAGTCGGCGGAAGGACGGGGCGCGACGGAATTCACGGCGCGACATTTTCCTCGGGCGAGTTGACGGCGCGTTCAGAACAGGTTTCGGCGCAGGCGGTTCAAATCGGAAATCCTATAGAAGAGAAGAAGATGGTTGACTGCATATTGAAGGCGCGCGATAAAAATTTATACGATGCTATTACGGACTGCGGCGGGGGCGGCCTGTCGAGCGCCGTCGGAGAGATGGGCGAGAAAACCGGCGTGAAAGTAGATTTGGAAAAAGTCCCCTTAAAATACGAGGGGTTAAGTTATGCCGAAATTTGGATTTCGGAAGCGCAGGAGCGGATGATCTTGGCGGTTCCAAAAAATAAAATTAAAACGCTCCTGGAGGTTTTCAATAAAGAAGATGTCGAGGCAACGGTTATAGGCGAATTTACGGACGACGGGAGATTAATCCTCGGCTATAACGGAGAATTAGTTTGCAATCTCGATATGAAATTTTTGCATGACGGCATCCCCAGGATTATCAGGAAAGCGCATTGGCATAAGCCGAAACACAAAGAGCCGTTTATCTTATCTCCTAACGATTTGACGCCGTATTTATTAAAGATTTTATCGAGTTGGAACGTTTGCAGCAAAGAATGGATTATAAGGCAATACGATCACGAGGTACAAGGAAGTTCCGTTATTAAGCCGTTGCTTGGCATAAATAACGACGGGCCGTCCGATGCGGCGGTTGCGAGGCCGGTTTTAAATTCAAAAAAAGGAATTGCGGTATCGAACGGCATAAATCCGAAATACGGCGAGATAGACCCGTATTGGATGGCGGCCTCATGCATCGATGAGGCATTGAGGCAGATTATCGCGGTCGGAGGCAATTTAAAAGAGGTAGCGTTACTGGATAATTTCTGCTGGGGTGATACCGACGAACCGAACCAGCTCGGAAGTCTAGTCCGCGCCGCCTATGGTTGCTATTCTGTTGCGAGAGATTACGGGACGCCCTTCATTTCGGGTAAGGATAGTTTGCATAACGAATACATAGTCGGAAGAAGACGGGTTTCTATCCCCTCAACGCTTTTGATTTCAGCGATCGCGGTTCTAGACGATGTTACGAAGTCGGTAACGATGGATTTTAAGGAGCCGGGGAGTCTGATTTATATCGTCGGAAACACATATAATGAACTCGGCGGCTCCCATTATTATGCGTTGCACGGAGAGGTTGGAAATACTGTCCCGGAGGTTAACGTTAAGCGGGCCAGAAGGTTGATGGAAAGATTAAGTTATGCCATAGGAGTCGGCTTGGTTAAAGCCTGTCACGATTGCTCCGAAGGCGGGATAGGAGTCGCATCCGCCGAAATGGCTTTTGCGGGCGATTGCGGAGCCGAGATACATCTAAATAAAGTGCCGTTTCTTTTAAAAGACGGCACAAGCGGATTAAAGCGCGACGATTATGTTTTATTTTCAGAGTCGAATTCGCGGTTTATTGTTGAGGTCGCAGAAAAAAATCGAAAGGATTTCGAAAGGGTAATGAAAAGCGTCACGCTGGGCTTAATCGGAAGCGTTCAAGATAGGAAAGATTTTGTAGTGTATGGTTTGAACGAAAAAATCGTAGCTTACGCAGGATTGAACGAATTAAAAGAGGCGTGGCAGAAACCGTTAAGATGGTAGCGATAAAAAGTAAAGTTAAAGTATTAGTGCTGCGTGCGGCGGGAACGAATTGCGATTACGAAACCGCCTTCGCATTTGAATACGTGGGCGCAAAAGCGGAGTTGGTCCATATAAATCAGTTAGCGAGAAAAGAGGCGCGTCTGTGCGACTACCAGATACTTGCGATTCCCGGCGGATTTACTTACGGAGACGATATTGCTTCTGGGAAAATTTTGGCAAATGAGTTAAAATATAAGTTGTCGGACGAGTTAGGTAGGTTTATAAGAAGCGGCAAGCTCATAATAGGCATATGTAATGGTTTTCAAATTTTAGTCAAATCCGGACTCCTTCCCGGAAAAGACGGAATGGGCGAGAGAGTGGAAGCGACTCTTACTACCAACGATTCGGCAAGATATGAAGACCGCTGGGTATATTTAAAATGCGTCCAAGGCACGGCCGCCAAAAATAGATGCGTCTGGACGAAAGGACTCGGCGAAATAATTTATTTGCCCGCCGCGCATGGCGAAGGAAAGTTCGTTGCGAGGAATGATAAAGCGTTAGATAGATTGCGGGCGAACGGTCAGGTCGTGTTAAGGTATGTTGACCGAAACGGAAAATCCGCGGGATTCCCGTGGAATCCTAACGGCTCGGTCGATAATATCGCCGGTATATGCGATAATACAGGCAGGGTATTCGGGCTTATGCCGCATCCCGAGCGGCACCTCTTTGCCACACAGCATCCTAGATGGTCGAGGGGCGAGGCGAAAGGCGAAGGCGACGGCGTTAAAATTTTTAAGGAAGGCATTAATTGGGTTAAATCCAAATTATGAGCGACGAAAAGAAATTCGATTTATCTGAAGAGCAGGGACGTAAAGTAATCTCGATGGATAAAGGCTCCTTAAAGAGATCCGTCGGCGTGGCAGCGCTATTTTCAATCGGTTACGGAGACGTCGGCTCTTCGATATATTATGCGTTAGGCGTTACTACTTTTTGGGCGCTTGGCGCAAGTCCCATCGCAATCGCAATCGCCGGGATATTTTTTGCATTTACGGTATTGACTTATGCCGAGTTATCAAGCGCAATCCCGGAATCGGGCGGTTCGCAGGTATTCGCGAAACGCGCATTCGGCGATATGGCAAGTTTCATCGCGGGATGGGCGCTTCTTTTGGATTATGTTTTGACGGCGGCGATATCGGCATTTACTATCGGCCCTTATCTGGGGTATTTTTTTCCTGTGCTGAAGACGCTCACCGGCAATCTTATTTTTACATCTATGATTATCCTGCTGCTTACCACGGTGAATATAATAGGCGTGAAAGAATCGACGAGACTAAGCTTGGGCCTTGCTCTTTTGAGCATAGTTACACAGATTACCATTATCGGATTAGGCGTCATAGCAGTTTT
>CAZXJX010000079.1:0-4707 GCA_964641235.1 uncultured Planctomycetia bacterium | reverse complement strand
ATCTGGAAGTCCCGTCGTTAAGGTATAAGGAATTATCGCAAAAAAGTTGCGGGGAAAGTTCGCAGACGATAAGGGAGAGGGTCAATAGGGCAAGGGCGATTCAAAAAGGGCGATATAAAAATTCTGGGATGTTCTGTAATGCGCATTTGGATTCAAAAGGGATAGAGTGCTTTTGTCAAATCGATAAGCCTGCGCAGGAACTTTTGAAACTTGCCATCTTAGAACTTGGGCTTAGCGCCAGAGGTTACGATAAAATATTAAAAATCGCAAAGACAATTGCGGATTTGTCCGGCTCGGAATTGATACTGGCGGAGCATATCTCCGAGGCGGTAAACTACAGGAGCTTGGACAGGAATTTAGGGTTTTAATAAATAGGGACACATCCTAATTAATTAAAATTGATTGAAGGTTTTATTTTATGCCACGAACAGCAAGAATTGTAATAGATGGATATCCCCACCATATAGTTCAACGAGGCAACAATAAGCAAATGATATTTTTCGATGAAGAAGATAGAGAACTGTATCTAAGGTTGTTAAAAAAATATACTAAAGAATGTTTATGTCATGTACATTCCTATTGTTTAATGGATAATCACGCTCATCTTTTATTAACTCCACAAAATAAGACTTCCCTTCATAAGAGCATGCAAAAATTAAGCCTTGTATTTACTCAGTACGTAAACAAAAAATATAAAAGAACCGGTAGGCTTTGGGAGTGTAGGTTTCATTCTAGTTTGGTAAATAAAGATAAATATCTTTGGACAGTTTGTCGATATATAGAGCGGAATCCTGTTCGTGCAAAAATAGCAATCGATCCGACCAAATATAAGTGGTCGAGCGCAAAATTTCACATTTTAACGGTACGAAAAGATAATTTTGTTGAGCCAATCTGGCATTATAGTTTCGAGAGAGAAGAGTATCTTAAATTCCTATTGCAACCCGATAATGAAGTTGAAATAGAAAAGATAAGAAAATCTACCTTCAAGGGGCTCCCATTTGGCGGTGACGAGTTTCTTAAATATTTGACTCAAACATTTGGTGTTATCATAAAATCTAATCCTCGAGGCAGGCCTTCCAAAGATAGAAAATAGGATGTGTCCCTATTTTTATTATGTTAGTATATTAACTATGAGACTCGGTAGGTGGACAGTAGTATTGCTTTATATTCTTCTAATCTTCGCGACGATTCCGTATGTGCCGAAAATATGGGGCGGCCTTACGCAGCCATTAGGGAAGAATACCTCGATGCTCCTTAACGTCGTTTATGGGCTTTCCGCTTTTTGCCTACTACTATATTCGTATTTTAAATTGCAGAAAAAGTCGCTTATCTTTTATGCGGCTATAAGTTTGATATTCTTATGTTACGCTTATCTATTAAAGAACTTAAACGTCACAATCGAAAAAGTGCATCTGTTGGAATATGGGGTATTGAGTTTTTTAGTCTGTTGGGCGGCTAAGCCGACTAATAAAAGGATTTTAATCTATGGCGTTATTTTGGGAATAGTTTTTCTCGTCGGGTGGACAGATGAATTGGTTCAGAGAGTAACTCCTGGCAGGGTTTATGAATTTAGAGACGTTCTCCTGAACTGGAAAGCAGGGATTTTAGGGCTTCTGCTTACACATGTTTGCCGAAACTCGCAACCTTCGGCTTAGCCAATTTTTCGAAATCCGCGTACTTTATCTTTACGGTATCGGTATGAGTCCCGCCGTTGAATACGATTTCTATGTCTTCCTTTAATAATTCATCGGCATAGACATCGAGCCCATAGAGACTTCCGAACGGAGGCATCGCTCCGACTTCGTAGTCCGGAATGACTTTAGCGATTTCATCTTCCGTCGCTATTTTCAGCGCTTTACATTTTATTATACTTTTAAGTTTATTCGTATCGATTAAATGGACCGCCGGAAGGACTGCTGAAACATATTTGTCGTCCGCTTTTACTAAAACGGTTTTTATGACTTGTTTTCCCGGGACGTGTTGCGCTGCAGCTATCTCCTGCGCCGTGTAAGCCACAGGATGTTTCAATGCCTGGTATTTTACTTTGTTCTCATCCAAAAACTTTTTTAACTTCGCCGCTATTGCCATTTTCCACCTCCTTTGTAGTGTTCTCGGTTTCTTCTAAATCTCCGATGGTGCCGAAGGAGAGATTTGAACTCTCAAGACCTTACGGTCACTACGCCCTGAACGTAGCGTGTCTGCCAATTTCACCACTTCGGCGCTTATTTAAAAAGTATAATCCAAAAAGCACAAAGTGTCAATTATAAACCTGCCTTGATTTATCTCCGTCGATATGTTATAATTTTTAAGCTAAAATGGCGGAAGAATTGATAGCCACAAATAGGGAAGCCAGGCATAATTATCATATTCTTGAATCGGTTGAGGCGGGCATCGAATTAAAGGGTGCCGAGGTTAAGTCATTAAGGGAACACAGGGCAAATTTAAATGACAGTTTTGCGAGGATTGAAGAAGATGAAATTTATTTGTATAATATGCATATTTCGCCGTATCCTCAGGCGGGAAGGTTTAATCCCGACCCAAAAAGGCGTCGAAAATTATTATTACATAAGACAGAGATAAAAAGGTTATTAGGACAGTTGACCCAGAAGGGTCTGACGTTGATCCCCCTTAAGATTTATTTTAAAAGGGGAATGGCAAAGGTCGAACTTGCTTTAGCAAAAGGCAAGAAGCTCTATGACAAACGCGAAGCGATACGCCGTCGGGAGTCAGAGATGGAATTGCGACGGGCGCTTCGCAGGAAAGAATAGGTTCCTCTTAAGGAAGAGGGGAATAGTAAGGGGAGAAACACGTTTCTTCCCTTACGGTGGAGCTCGGTGGTTGATTCGTAAGCCGTGAAGGGGTTGTAAGCGAGCTTACGGTTGAATAACCGAAGAGTGCATTTCGGAGTAACCGAGACCACCACAGGGGGCGAAAGGCTTCGACTTAAGAAGCTTAATAAGAGTTGCATGCCGAGGGTGTCAGGTGGCCTCGTTAAAACCTGGCAACAAAGTTAAACGCGAATGAACTCGCGCTAGCTGCCTAAATAAGGCAGCACGTCCTCCGGTCCTGCCTGTGGGGCCGGATGCGACGCCGCAACAGGCTGGTCCTTTCCGTTTAGGCTTTTGGGCGGAGGGACGAGACACTTCAAAAGCTAGTCCTTTCGAAAGCGGGCCTGCTTACGCGTTCGAAAGGGCGAATGACAAATCGTCAGGACAAGCATGTAGTAGCTCTTATTGGACGACTTAAGGACCGGGGTTCGAATCCCCGCGCCTCCACCAATATTTACATAAGTGGAGCAATGGATTCGAAGTGAGCCGACGCCAACCTAATGGGAGGAAAAGCAAGCGCCACGATAGTGGTGCGAGGCGTCAGTCGGCGAGTGGCCGACCCGAGGACGATGATAATCGGCTGAGGGCGCCGAATCCCCGCGCCTCCACCAATTAAACAAGGATGAGGATGAGAAAAGCAGCGGCAATGACTTTGGCCGCGATTTTATTGTTTATCGCAGGGTGTGCCACAGTTCCGACGAGAAGAGGGACAAGTGCGCTTTCTTCTCAGGCGGTAAAAATAGGCGCAGTAGAATATATCCCCGCTACTATGCTGGCTAGATATTACCAGATGCGATGGCAATGGGATCCTATCGCGAAGAAAGTCGAGCTGACGAAAGGTAAGTCGTCATTTATTTTTCACGTCGGGACGGATTTAGCAGTCGTAAACGGAAAAATAGAAAAATTAAGCAGCCCCGTCGTTTTTTATGAGGGGGCCGTAGTTATTCCGTCGGATTTCGCGATTAAAAGGGTGGCAAGAATTTTAGGCCCGCCCGAAGTCGTAACAAGAATACCGCCTCCTTTAATTCAGAAATACGCGATAAGAAAAATCGCAATAGATGCAGGCCACGGCGGGAAAGACCCGGGCGCGATAGGAACGCATGGGCTGAGGGAAAAGGACCTGGTTTTGGATATCGCAAAGAGAATAAAAGAGGAATTGAATGGCGACGGCATAGATGTTATATTGACAAGGGATAGGGATAAATTCATATCGCTTGCTCGAAGGACGCAGATAGCCAATGATAACGACGTAGATTTTTTTGTAAGCGTTCACGCAAATGCCGCGCGGCTTAAAGGCGCAAAAGGATTTGAGGTATACTATCTTTCTACGGCGGTCGACGATAATGCGCGGGCAGTCGAGGCGGCGGAAGAGGCATTCTTAAAATTCGACGATTCCTCTTTCTATTATCGAAATACAAATCTTGAGGCAACGCTCTGGGATTTAGTCTATACCGAGAATCGAGAGGAATCAATCGAACTTGCGAAGCACATCGCAAAGGCCGTCGACGACTCGACTTCACTTAGGAACCGTGGTGTAAAAAGTGCGAGATTTTATGTATTAAGGGGCGTTCGGATGCCGTCGGTTTTAGTCGAGGTAGGATTTATTAGCAATCTCGCCGAAGAAGTTGATTTGAGAGAATCTTCATATCGGCAGGCGGTTGCGTCTGCGATAGCGGAGGGGATAATAAATTATAAAAAGGTCTATGAGTCCACGGACGGGTTTACAAGATGAACCCCGCACCTTCTAAGAATTCAAGTATTTGTAAAGTGATTAAAGATATGGAGTGCATAAGATTGATTGCGAATAAGAAAGAAGGTGCGGGGTGAAAGATAGCCCGATAGGAGTTTTTGATTCAGGCATCGGCGGTTTAACCGTCGT
>CAZXJX010000078.1:0-4827 GCA_964641235.1 uncultured Planctomycetia bacterium | reverse complement strand
TCGCGGATATCTTTAAACCCTCGTCCGTCTATCCTTTTTTTCTTATCTATTACGGCGCGCCTGACCTCTTCCTTCTCGGCCTTAACCAATGCCTCCTTTACATCTTCTTCAGCATAAGGCGAACCCTCAATGACTATAGTCTTAACTAACTCCTTCGCTATCAAATCTATCAATTCTTCGCGTTGCTCCTTGGTGCTTGCGATTTCGACTTCTTTAATCCTATTCAAAGCCAGTTCTTTTACTTTCTTGTATAGCTCCTCGTCAACTGTCTTAATAGCGATATTCTCTTCTTTTGGTTTGCCGCATTGTCCTTTTATCCTCTCCTGCAATTCTATCGAGGCGATTAAATGCTTGTGGCCAAACTCAATGGCTTTTAAAACTGTTTCCTCGGGTATCTCGTTCATTCCGGACTCGAGCATCACGACTGCGTCTTTCGTCCCGGTGACGACTAAGTCTAACGTGCTTTTTTCCAACTCCGCAAATGTCGGATTAATTATAAGCTCTCCGTCAATCATCCCCACCCGTATTGCGCCGATAGTATACTGAAAGGGTATATCGGAAATCCCGAGCGCGCAGGATGCGCCGTTTACGGCTAAGATATCGGGGTCGTTTTCTCCGTCATGCGAAAGGACCAAAGCCATAATCTGGACTTCGTGCCTTAAGCCGTATGGAAACAACGGCCGCACAGGCCTATCTATAAGACGGGAAGTTAAAATCTCTTTCTCTGATGGCCTGCCTTCGCGTTTGAAGAAACCTCCGGGAATCTTGCCGGCGGCATATGTTTTCTCTTGGTACTCAACGGTAAGCGGCACAAAAGAAATCTCTCCTTTGGAAGAAGGCTCCTTCGACATAACCGCCGTGACTAAGACTACTGTTCCGCCATACTGAACCGTAACGGCTCCGTTGGCTTGTTTCGCAATCTTTCCCGTTTCGATTATTAAATTATTCTTACCAAATTTAGTTTCGAATTTTTCGCTCATTTTTATTAATGATGACTAAGACAAAAAATTTGCCACCCTTCATCTTTTGAAACCGCCGAAATTAAAACATGATGAAGGCCTTACTTTCTCAGGTTGAGTTTATCCAAAATTTCCTGATATTCCTCAGAGCTTTCTCGTTTGAGGTATTCCAACAGCTTGCGCCTTTGGCTTACAAGCTTCAGTAAACCATGGCGGGAATGGTGGTCTTTTTTGTGGACTTTGAAGTGCTCGGTCAGAAGGTTTATCCTCTCCGTAATAAGCGCTATCTGAACCGGCGTCGAGCCTGTATCTCCATCATGTTCTTTAAAATTTTCTATCAGGCCCGTTTTCTTCTCCTTCGTAATCGTCATCAATTTCACCTCCTATTCTAAGGTGATATAATAGCATAACTAATTTTTAAAGTAAAGTATATTCATTAAATCTTCAAAATCCGTCTGACGTTAAGTCCGTCTTTCTTTATCTGCTCTACAAGTTTTTGTTGAGTTCTAAATTTTCTGTCGCCGCGCGTTTTCTTTACAAAGATAATTTCGACATCCTCGCCGTATATCAACTTTCGAAAATTAAAGATATATACTTCTATCACCGGCTCGGTCTCTTCGAACGTCGGACGAGTTCCGATATATAAAGCCCCGCCGTACCTTCTATTCTTCAAACGAACCCAAACCGCATAAACTCCGCTCGGCGGAATCGCTTCATGGTGCGGATTTATATTTGCGGTAGGGTATCCTAATAACTTCCCTCTACGCGCTCCTTTTACCACCGTGCCGAAAACCGTAACGGGTCGGCCGAGCAACTCAAGCGCTTCGTTTAATTTCCCTTTCATAATTAAATTGCGAATCGCAGTCGATGATACGACCCTGCCTTTAATCTTAATCATCGGCATAATTTTTACTTGAAAACCATAGCATCGGCCGAATTTTTTAAGCAAGATGGCGTTGCCGACGCCGTTCTTTCCGAATATAAAGTCGCTTCCGATATAAACTTCGCTGACCTTCAATTCCTCGACCAAAATTTTCTTGACGAAATCGCGCGGTTGAAAATTAGAGAATCTCTTATTAAATTTAAGGAGCAGGCAGCTATCAACGCCTAATTCTCCGATGAGCCTTAGCCTATGAGCGGTTGACATCAATAACGGAATCGGCCTGTCAGGTTGTAATACCTTCAAAGGATGAGGATGGAATGTTATGACAACGCTTTTTCCCTTAATGGTCCTTGCGCGCCTTACGGCTGATTTAATAATTGCCCTATGCCCTAAATGAACTCCGTCAAAAATGCCGATTGCCGCTATAGTCTTTTTCATATTTTAAGAAGGTGTTTTTCCAATTCGCCGCTCGAAAGAGATTTCAGTTTTTCCACGCTGACCGATTTCTCTATCGTAAATTCCCCGGAACGCAACCTGCGTAGATACGAAAGATGGCCGCCGCATCCTAATTTATCGCCGATATCATCGCATAATTTTCTGATATAAGTCCCCTTTGAGCAAACTACCGAAAAATCGACGCGAGGGATATCGATATCCTTTATCTTAAGCTCTTTTATGTAAACCTCCCTGGGTTTCCTCGGCACTTCTCGGCCGCGCCTTGCCAACTCATAGAGCCTCTTACCTTTAAACCTCAAGGCCGATACCATAGGCGGCACCTGTTCTATTTTGCCTTTAAAGCCGTTGAATATGTCCTCGATGTGCGCTTCTGTGATTTTGCTGAAATCGCCCACCGATAAAACTTTACCCTCGGCGTCTGCGCTATCCGTCTTTTTGCCTAAGATTAAAGTCGCTTCATATTCCTTATCATCATTCGCAAATCGCGAAGAAAGTTTTGTTGCCGCTCCGATTAATATAATAAGAACGCCTGTCACCGAGGGGTCCAAAGTGCCGGCGTGGCCTACCTTTTTTATTTCGAATTTCCTTCGGATGAACTCGACGACATCATGCGATGTCATCCCGCTCGGTTTATCTACAATCAACATCCCGTTCATTTCAAACAACTTTAAGGACCTCTTTTAAGACTTTTGTTTCTGCCTCTTTTGCAGCAGCTTTTATAGTACACCCGGCGGCACGAGCATGTCCGCCGCCGCCGAACTTAGCCGCGATTTTATTTACGTCTATCCCTTTCTTTCCGCGAAAGCTGACCTTAATTATCCCTTTCTGTCCTGTCTCTTTAAAGAACAAGGCAACTTTACAACCCTTGACTGCCCTCGCATAATTAATGAAATTTTCGGCATCGTCGTATCTAGCGCCCGCTTGTTTTAATATCTTATTAGTAAGCCATAACCATACGACTTTTCCGTCCCTGCCCCTTTTAAGCGTCAACAGCGCCAGTCCCAAAAGGCGCGTTGCGGGGTAGGATTTCAATTCAAACAAATGTTCAAAAACGCTGTTGGTGTCCACGCCATATTTCATAAGCAGAGCTGCAATAATATGCGTTCTCGCCGTAGTGTTTGAATATCTAAATGAGCCCGTATCTATAAGTATGCTCGAATAAATAATAACCGCTTCGTCTTTCGTCAACTTCATTCTGAATTTTTTAAAGATATCGAATATCATCTCGCCGTCAGCCGCCGCCTTTAGATCAACCCAATTGACGTCCCCGAATCTAACATTGCTTATATGATGGTCGATATTAATTAGCGTCATCTCATCGGTTATTAGGTCTTTTACCTTGCCGATACGTTCTAAAGTAGGGCAATCGACGATAATCGCGCAATCGGGCTTTTTGAACTTTTTCTTCTTTATGTCTTTCAGTAACGTTATTTCCTTTAACTTAGGTAAAAAAGCGCATGAGTCGGGCGGGGGATATTGGTCAACTATCATAACCTCTTTTCCCAAGCGCTTGAGCAAACTCGCCAAAGCAAGTTGGGAACCAACCGTATCCGCTTCAGGGTCAATGTGCCCGGAGACCAAAAATCTTTTGTGCCGGCGTATCGCGTTTACGACTTTACTTATGCTCATCTTTCTTTTCTTTCTCCTTGTGAATCTTATCGAATATCTCGTTGAGGTGAATGACATATTCCGACGATTCATCCAGTCTAAATAGTAGTTCGGGCGTAAATTTGGTTTTCAACCTCTCTCCCAACAACTTCCTTATATATCCTGATGCGGAATTAAGCCCTTCAGCCGCGCGTTCCTTTTCCTCTTTTCCGCCCAAAGTACTAAAGAAGACCTTGGCGTTCCTGATATCGGGCGTGACTTCAACCCTGGTAATTGTGACAAAGCCTATTCGCGGGTCTTTCAGTTCCTCGCGGATTATAACTGAAATATGCTCCCTCATCTCGCTGGCGATTCTTTCCGGCCTTACTCCCATTATAGTAGCTCCGTATTGTAATTAATCAAATCGACTTGTCTATACTCTTTAATGAAATCCGCGACCTTAGAGAGCGCCTGGTCAACATGGACCTTATCCGTTCCGACATACGCTATCCCAAAAGTCGCAATCTGCCATTTATCCTGGTCGTCTATTTCCGCAATCGAAACGTTGAACCTATCCCTGATTTTATCCTTAAGGCTTTTTATTACCATCCTCTTTTCCTTCAGGGACGAATTTTCAGGCATCCTAAATTCAGCAGTCAATATTCCCACTATCATATCATCTTTTCCGCAAATTTATTGCGTAATTTAATTCTTCCTCTTTTGTCCTTATTTTGCCGTCTATCTTTGCGTATAACGCTTTCTCTATCATCTCCTTAAAATGCGGGCCCGGTTTTATGCCGATTTTTTTAAAATCGTCTCCCCGTATGCTCAACTTAACATTTATATATCTGGTCAAAAACGCCATAATCCTGCGCCTCGCTGGCTGCGATTTAGATTTCGCCATAAATAATAGAAGAACTTCATATGACAGTTCGATAAGCC
>CAZXJX010000077.1:0-5096 GCA_964641235.1 uncultured Planctomycetia bacterium | reverse complement strand
TCGGCAGGGACTGGGACTCATCGAAGCAAGTCTGGAGCGCAATCGAGGGTTATCCCGGCGATTACAATTACAGGGAATTTTATCGCGACGTAGGATTCGATTTAGACTACGATTACATTAAACCCTACATACATAAAGACGGGATAAGAGTAAATACGGGCATAAAATATTACAAGATTACAGGCAGAACAAATCAGAAAGAGGCGTATAATCCGGATTGGGCGCGCGAAAAAGCGGCGGAGCACGCCGGGAATTTTATGTTCAATCGCGAGAAGCAGATAGAGCACCTCTTCGGTTTAATAAATAAAAAACCTATAATAGTTGCGCCCTACGATGCGGAACTGTTCGGGCATTGGTGGTATGAGGGGCCTATGTTCTTGGATTATCTGTTTAGGAAAATATATTATGACCAAAAGACGATTAAGACAATAACGCCGTCTGAGTATTTGGAGCAGAATCCGCGGAATCAGGTGATGACGCCTTCGATGTCCAGCTGGGGATATAAAGGTTATTCTGAACACTGGCTCGACGGTTCAAACGATTGGATTTACAGGTACCTGCATAAGGCATCAGAGCGTATGTCGGAATTGACTGATAGTTATCAAAATGCGGAAGGATTATTAAAGCGCGCGTTAAATCAAGCCCTGCGCGAACTCTTGCTGGCGCAGTCGAGCGATTGGGCGTTTATTATGAAGACCGGGACGGTCGTGCAATATGCTGTCAAGAGGACGAAGGACCATATCTTAAGGTTTACGAAACTTTACGAAGACATAAAATCAAACCGCATAGATGAGGGTTGGCTTGCGGATATCGAGTGGAAAGATAATATATTTCCCGAAATAGATTACAGAGTTCACAGTTAAAATGATCGACAAGGATAAATTGCCTACGCACATAGCAATAATAATGGACGGAAACGGCAGGTGGGCGAAACTGCGCGGCCTCCCTCGCGTGATGGGACACAGGGCCGGGATTAAGACCGTAAGGGAGATAGTAAAGGCCTGCCGAGAATTAGGGATAAAGTATTTGACGCTTTACGCATTCTCTACCGAGAACTGGAAAAGGCCTAAGAAGGAAGTCGAGACGCTTATGCGGTTTTTGAACGAATATATAGACAAGGAATTAGAGACGTTGAAGGAGAACGACATAAAATTAAACACCATCGGCAGAATAAACGGCCTTCCGGATTATGTGCGCCCGAAAATAGAGAGGGCTATCGAAGAGACCGAGGGTTGTAAATCTATGACGTTAAACGTCGCCTTAAATTATAGCGGCAGGGTCGAGATAATCGATGCCGCCAAGAGATTTGCATCGTTGGTGAAATCCGGCAAGCATAAGATAAACGATTTGGACGAAAAATTATTCAGCGATTTTTTGTATACCAGCGGTCAGCCCGAACCAGATCTTTTAATTCGCACGTCGGGCGAAATGCGAATCTCGAATTTCTTATTGTGGCAGATATCGTATTCGGAGCTTTATATCACGCAGAAACTTTGGCCGGACTTTAGGAAGCGCGATTTAGAAGAGGCGATTTTAGAATATCAAAAAAGGGAGAGAAGATTTGGGGCGTAAATGGGAGTTGATATGTTAGCGGCAAGGTTTATCAGCGCTTCGATATGGATTATTTTTGCCGTATTGACTATCTTCGTTTTCCCTGATTGGTTTTTTTGCCTCGTTACCACGGCAATTATCGCCGTTTCGTTATACGAATTCTATTCGCTCGTCGAGCGAAAGGGCATTCCCATATTTAAATATGTCGGAATTTTAATCGGGATAACCTTTCCGATTTCTATTTATCGTTCTTTTGAACCTACGAAGGGGTGGGAGCTTGTATTTATAATAGCCGTAGTGCTGTTGATATTCATATTACAATTTACGCGCAGGGAGAGCAATCAGGCGATAGTCGGCGTATCTACGACGATATTCGGGATTTTATACATAAGTTGGGCGTTCAGTTTCCTGATGAAGTTAAAGCTTATTTCCGATACTACTTTGCCCTCGGGAAGCCTGCTTGTCGCTTTCTTGCTTTTGGTTACGAAATCCGGAGATATCGGCGCGTATTTTGTCGGCACGTATTTTGGAAAACATCACCTCATACCGAGGATAAGCCCGAAGAAATCCGTAGAAGGCGCTGTAGGGGGGTTCATTTTTAGTGTGGCTTTCGCGATTTTAAGCAAGCATTATTTACCGACGGTGCCGATAGTTCACCTTATCATCCTCGGTTGTTTATTGGGGATTTTAGCGCAAGTAGGAGATTTATCGGAGTCGCTTATAAAGCGCGATTGCCAGGTAAAGGATTCGGGCAATTTAATTCCGGGTTTAGGGGGCATGTTGGATTTAATCGACAGCATATTATTTACGGCGCCGACTTTATATTTATACGTAAAGAAATTTTTAATATTATGAAAAGGATTGCGATTTTAGGTTCGACCGGTTCCGTCGGGACCAAAGCCTTGGATGTAATCGAAAATCATCCGGAGGATTTCTGTGTGGCGGCTTTGGCATCTCATTCAAATGTCGAATTGCTCACCGAACAGGCTAAGAGGCACCGCCCTAAACTCGTCGCAATTTACGATGAGTCTAAGTTCGGCGATTTAAAGAATGCCTTATCAGGAACCGATATGAAAGTTGCCTGCGGTCCATCAGGCGTAGAAGAGGTCGCCAAAGGCGACGGCGCAGATTTAGTCCTTATTGCGATAGCAGGTTCTGCCGGATTGAAGCCTACATTGACTGCGATTGAAAACGGAAAGACAGTCGCGTTAGCCAATAAAGAGCCGCTCGTGATGGCAGGCGGGATAATCACGGCCCGCGCAAACGAAAAGGGCGCGAAGATAATCCCGGTAGATTCAGAGCATAGCGCAATCTTTCAATGTCTAAACGGACAAAACGGTTCGGTCGTAAAAAAGATTTATTTGACGGGTTCGGGCGGCCCGTTAAGAAAAATTAATGCAAGTAAATTCGAGTCGCTATCGCCGGAAGAAGTTGTTAACCATCCGAAATGGAAGATGGGAAGAAAAATCTCGGTTGATTCGGCGACTTTAATGAATAAGGGCTTAGAGATAATTGAGGCACGATGGCTTTTCAACATCGCAGTAGACAAAATAGAAGTCTTGATTCACCCGGAAGCAATAATCCATTCAATGGTCGAATTCGTTGACGGCTCCGTAATAGCGCAACTTTCGCCGACGGATATGCGCCTTCCGATTTTATATGCGTTGTCTTATCCGGAAAGGTTAGCTTCGACTCTGCCCCCCCTTGATTTTTTGAAGCTGGGGAAATTTACTTTTTTGTCTCCGAAGTTAGGTAAATTTCCTTGCCTTAAACTATCGTATGAAGTCGCTAAGCAGGATGGGTCGTATCCGGTTGTATTGAACGCCGCGAATGAAGAGGCAGTTTGGGCATTTTTAGATAAGAAGATAAAATTTAACCGAATCCCTAAAATCATCGGGAAAACGTTATCGCTTCATAAGGGAAGGCCGAATCCGACTCTCGATGAGATTTTGGAGATAGATGCCTGGGCAAGGGGTGAAGCGAGGAGGATGATTAAATAATGCATTGGGTTGCGGTCGCGATTGTATTTTCAGTATTAATTTTGGTTCATGAATTCGGCCATTTCTGGATGGCGCGCAGGGTCGGCGTTAAGGTTGAGACATTTTCCTTCGGGTTCGGCCCGAAATTATTTTCGATTAAAAGGGGCGAGACAGAATATAGGATTTCCGCAATACTATTCGGCGGTTATGTAAAGATGGCAGGCGATGACCCCTCCGAAGAAAGAAAAAACGAGCCGTGGGAATTTTTATCGCAGCCGATTATAAACAGATTGAAAATTATTTTTGCGGGGCCATTGGTGAATTATTTGTTAGGATTCATTCTATTTTCTTTTATCTTTTATATCGGATATCCGACGCTTACCACAAAAATAGGCGGCCTTATGGACGGCTACCCTGCTTTGACAAGCGGCATTAAAGTAGGAGATAAAATTACCGCCGTAGACGGAAAGCCCGTGCGCCAATGGGAAGAAATCACCGAGATAGTTCATAACAAGATAGAGGGTGCCGTATCTTTGACGTTAATAAGGAACGGTAAGGAGATTTCGATCAAACTTACACCCAAAATAAAAGAGACAAAAAATATTTTAGGGCAAGAGATAAAGATAGGGTTAATAGGGATAACTCCGTCGGAAGAAATCGTAAGCATAAGGTATGGATTCTTCGAATCAACCAAATTAGGTTTTTTAAGGTTAATGAAATTGACGGAACTTACCTATCAAGCGCTGTGGCGTATTTTTACCGGCGGGCTGTCTTTAAAAGATTCGGTCTCCGGGCCGATAGGAATCTTTAAGATAACCGCAGAGGCCGCAAAATTGGGAATAGTCTATCTTCTTCAAGTAATGGCAGTTATAACCGCAAGCCTTGCGATTTTTAATCTGTTGCCTATACCGGTTCTCGACGGTGGGCATATCATATTCCTTACGTTAGAGAAATTACGAGGCAAACCCATAAGCAGAAAAGCGCAGGAGATTGCCGCGCAAGCGGGATTAGCTTTCCTGATTGGTTTAATGCTTTTCGTATCGTATAACGATATATTGAGGCACTTCAAGAAATAAATGAAAATAAAAAGGCGCAAGACCAGGACAGTAAATTTAGGAGGCGTTAAAATCGGAAGCGGGCATCCGATTTCGGTTCAGTCTATGACGAAGACCGATACTTTGGATGTCAAAGCCACGGTTGCCCAGATTAAAAGATTAGAAAAGGCGGGTTGCGAGATAATTCGAAGCGCGGTTAAGGATAGCGCTTCGTGCAATGCGCTATCTGAAATTAGAAAGAAGATAAATATCCCGCTTGAGGCGGATATACATTTTGATTATCGGCTGGCTCTCAAAGCGATGGAGGGCGGAGTAGATGCAATCAGGTTAAATCCGGGAAATATTTATAAAAAAGAGCAGGTAGCAGAGGTTGTTCGGCTTGCAAAAAAGAAGCACATACCGATTCGAGTCGGGGTGAATTCCGGCTCGGTCAGAATTCCAAAGGGCACGATTATACCGAAGGAGAAATTTCCGGAATTAATGGTCAAGGCCGCGTCGGATTATGTAAAGA
>CAZXJX010000076.1:0-5319 GCA_964641235.1 uncultured Planctomycetia bacterium | reverse complement strand
GCGCTGCTTCTTAACATCGCAAAGAACAGCGAAGTAGCCCAACCAAAGTTATGAAAGCATTAATTGCATGCGGCGGGACCGGGGGGCATATATTTCCCGGAATCAGTTTAGCGCAGGAACTTAAAGGCAGGAGAGATGTCCAAGATATCATCTTGGTCGGCACGAGCCATCCGCTCGAGGAGAAGATATTTAGTTCGTCCGGGTTGCCGTATGCAATTATACCGACGGCGAAATTGGCAGTTAACCCTTTTAAGTTCCTGCTCTTTCTAATAAAGTTTACCGTCGCTTCATTTAAATCGGTTCGGATATTGTTTAAATTTAATCCGGATATTGTTGTCGGATTCGGCGGCTATGCCTCGTTTCCGATAAGCATCTTCGCTGCGATATTCGGCAAACGCCTTTTTATTCACGAGCAAAATTATGTGCCTGGCCTGGCGAACAAGATAGTTTCGATTTTCGCAAGGGCGGTCGGAGTAAGTTTTAAGGAGACGAAAGAATTTTTTCCGAAAAAAGCGGTTTGCGTAGGCAATCCGATAAGGAAACATCTTTTGGAAGGCGATAAAGAACAGGCGATTAAATCATTTGGCTTACGCTTGGAGAAATTTACGATTTTGGTAATGGGCGGAAGCCAGGGTTCGCATAGAATAAATATGCTCATCTGCGACCTGTTGGGATTGCTAAAGGACGAAGATAAAAGACAAATTCAGATAATTCATATTGCGGGGGCGCGTGATTATAATATAGTTTGCGAGAGATATAGAGGGTGTGATATCGAGGCGAAGGTTTACGATTTCGTGGACGACATCGGACTCGCTTATCGGGCGGCGGATCTGGTCATTTCAAGGGCGGGCGCGACGGCGATTTTCGAAATAGCGGCTTTAGGGCTTGCTTCGATATTGATTCCTTACAGGTATGCCGGCGGGCATCAATATTATAATGCGAGGGCGATAGAGAAAGAAGGTGGAGCAATCGTGTTGGATGAAATAAATTTAACGCCTGCTATTTTAAAGGACAGGATATTCGAATTAAAAAATAACAGGGCACGGCTAAATACGATATCGGAATGCGCGGAGCGTTTTTCCGTGCCCGATGCAGCCAAACGCTTGGCGGATTTGATTTGTGATACCCTCTCCCCGAAGGGGAGAGGGTTAGGGTGAGGGGGAAGTGAGAAGAAAGAATATAAAAAATTGTAGAAGCCTTCGGAGAAACCAAACAGATGCCGAACGCAAACTTTGGTCTAAATTGCGTAATCGGCAGTTATTCGGCATTAAATTTAGAAGACAGTTTTCTATCGGTAACTATATTTTGGATTTTTATTCTCCAGAGTATAAACTTGCTATTGAGGCAGATGGCGGACAGCATTATGAAGATATCGGCAGGAAGAAAGATGAGGCAAGAACAAAAGAGCTATCTAAGTTAGGCATAGAAATTATTAGATTTAGCGATGTTGATATATTGAATAATATTGAGGGGGTCTGCGAGGCAATTGTTAAGGTTGTAGAGGATAGAAAGATTAGCCCCTCACCTTTATCCTCTCCCCTTCGGGGAGAGGAGATAATTTTAGCAAGGAAGTAATTATGAAACTAAAAGGCAGCGAACACATTCATTTCATCGGCATAGGCGGAATAGGTATGAGCGCGATAGCGCTTGTCTTACTTCGGATGGGCCATAAGGTAACGGGTTCCGACGTAAAATTTTCGCGGCTCATCGACAAAATTACCTCTTGCGGCGGAGAGGTGTTTTTAGGGCACGATGAAAAAAACATCAAAGGCGCGGATATCATCGTCTTCTCTTCTTCTATAACTGCGGAAAATTCCGAATTGAAGGCGGCACGCGACAAAAAAATACTTACCTTGCATAGGGCGGATATGCTGGCGCTTCTTATGAACGGCAAAAAGGGAATTGCCGTTACGGGGGCGCACGGAAAAACGACCACATCTTCTTTGATATCTCACATACTGTTTCGCGCAAAGTTGGACCCTACTATAATCTTAGGCGGAGAAATTAAGTCGATCAGCGGCAATGCCGCCGTGGGAAACGGAGATTACTTCGTGGTCGAGGCGGACGAAAGCGACGGCTCGTTCGTTCATTTAAGACCGTTCTACTGCGTTATTACGAATATCGATGAGGAGCATCTCGATTATTACAGAAATATGGGTGAGATTATTTCTTCGTATATGAAGTTCGTCGAGAAGATAAAGCCTAACGGAAAACTTTTCGCTTGCGGCGACTGCGATAACTTAAAGCGGGCGCTGCGAGGTTATTCAAAAGAGGTCTCCTATTTTGGATTATCGAGGGCTTCGGATGTATATCCCGCGGATGTCAAGATGCATAACTCGCATTCCGAATTCGGCGTGATATATAAAGGGACTAACTTAGGGCGCGCCTCATTGAATATCCCGGGCATCCATAATGTCTCAAACGCGATGGCGGCATTTGCGGTCGCGTTGGAAGTCGGGTTAGATTTTAAGACGATAAAAGATGCGGTCGAGGACTTCAGCGGCGCCGCAAGAAGGTTTCAGGAAAAATATTCAAAAGACGGGATAAGCGTGATAGATGATTATGCCCATCATCCCGCAGAAATTGAGGCGACGATAGTTGCCGCGAAGAACTGGAATCCCAAACGTTTGATAGTGGCGTTTCAACCGCACAGGTTTTCGCGCACAAAATATTTGAAAACCAGATTCGGCAAGTGTTTTGAATCGGCAGACCATCTTATCATAACCGATATTTATGCCGCCTCCGAAGAGCCGCTGGACGGAGTTTCGGGAAAGGATATATATGAAGAGGTCAAAAGGCAGGGGCATAAGGACGCGGTATTTTTACCTAAGAAAGAGATCAAGGGTTATCTTTTAAAGTACGTTAAACCGGGAGATATGATATTAGTCTTGGGCGCTGGCGATGTGACCTCTATATCGGAGGAACTATCTAAAGAATTAACGAATTCCCCTCACCTTTATCCTCTCCCCGGCGGGGAGAGGGAAGGGTGAGGGGGGATGGATTTTTATGCGAATTAAGAGAGACGAGTTGAATTTCATAAGAGGCATAGTCAAGTTCGACGAGCCGATGAGCCGCCATACTTCATTTAGGATAGGCGGACCGGTGGATGTCTGGATTGCGCCCCACGACGTAGAAGACCTTTTAAATATTTTGCGTTATGCCCAAGAGAACGGTATCGAGGTATTTGTTTTAGGCGGCGGCAGTAAAATTTTAGTAGGCGATAAAGGGATTCGCGGGTTCGTGATAATTTTAAGTAATCCCAATTTTAGATATATCAAATTCAACGGACAGTTTATAGACGTAGGTTGCGGGGCAAAGATTTCGGAATTTCTTTCTCAAAGCGCAGAGCGGAATTTAGGCGGTTGCGAATTTTTGGCAGGCTTGCCCGGCACGATAGGCGGGGCGTTGATGATGAATGCCGGCTCGCCTTCGAACGGAATAGGCGATTTCGTCGAGGAAGTTATCGCGATTAAGGATTTGAAAAAGGTCTCGTTAAAGAAGGAGCAGATAAATTTTTCATATAGGAGTTCCGGATTAAGCGAATTTACCCCGAACCAAGATTTCTCTGGTTCGGGGTTTATTTTAATAACTGCGAAGGTTAAGCTGGCAGACAAAGAAGAAGGGGTGATACGGAATGAAATTAAGGATAATTTGGACAGAAAAAGGAAAGTTCAGGATTTAGGTCGCCCGAGCGTCGGATGTATTTTTATGAATCCCTCTAAGGATGTTTCAAGCGGAAAGTTGATAGAGGATACCGGTTTTAAAAATCGTTCGGTAGGCGGCGCTTACGTTTCAGAAAAACATGCGAATTTTATTCTCAATCGCAAAGACGCAAAGGCATCCGATGTTTTACGTCTTATAGAAGAAATTCAAAAAAAAGTTTTTAAAGATAGCGGTATTATGTTAAAATTAGAAGTTAAACTTGTGGGTGAATTTTAATGAAAAGAGATTACGGTAGGATCGGAATTTTAATGGGCGGGCCGTCTGCCGAGAGAGAAGTTTCCTTTCGTTCCGGGAAAGCAGTCTTAGAGGCGCTCCTAAGCAAGGGGCATAACGCAAAGCCGGTCGAATTAGATACGGTCACAAAGGAAGAATTAAAATCGCTCGATATCGATGTGGCTTTTATTGCCCTCCACGGAAGTTTCGGCGAAGACGGACAACTGCAATCGATGTTGGAAGAGCTAAATATCCCTTATACCGGTTCGAGGGTTGCGGCGAGCCGTTTGGCGATGGATAAGGTTGCTTCACGAGGAAGATTCCGACGAAATGGTCTTTCGGTGCCGAAATACGAGGCCTTAAGGAATGGCGCGAACCCAAATTTAAAGTTTGGAATGCCAGTCGTAGTTAAGCCGTCCGCGCAGGGCTCCTCGGTGGGGCTTTCAATCATCGATTGTTTCGACGATTTGAAAGGCGCCGTAAATAAGGCATTTGAATTCGGCGAAGAGGTAATCATCGAGGAATATATTGAAGGCAAAGAAATCACAGTCGGAATTATGGAGGATAAGCCGCTTCCGGTTATTCAGATTGTTCCCAAACGTAGATTTTATGATTATGTTGCCAAATATACTTCTGGTATGACAGAATATCTTGTTCCAGCCCCTATCTCTAAGGTCGAACATGAGGCGGCGCAACAGGCGGGGCTTACAGCGCATAAATGTTTAGGTTGCAGGTCGTTCTCGAGGGTCGATATGATATTGAATAAGGAAAACGTACCCGTCGTATTAGAAGTAAATACGATACCGGGGTTGACACAGCTTAGCCTGCTTCCCAAAGCGGCTTGGCAAGCCGGAATAGAATTTCCCGAATTGTGCGAGAAGATGCTTGAATCTGCTTTTTGGAAATGAGAAGAAAACGCAAGAATTTGAAATTCGGATTCATAAAACAAAGCGGCGATTTTATAAGCGGCAATAAAAAAATCCTCTTTATAGCGTTTATATTATGTGCGCTGGTTATAATCGCGCTATCCTGGCTATATAATTTTTTGCATACCGCTTCGTATTTCGACTGCTATGCGATAGAGATGGTAAAATTAAGCGAAGGCGAAGGCTTTCAAGCCAAAAAAGAATTTTTCAAGTTAAGCCGCGAGATAAATATTTTTACGGCTGATCCGGTTGCGCTGTCGGATAAGATTAAAGAGGCGCATCCCGAATTCCAGACCGTTTTGATAACAAAATATCTTCCGAACAGGCTTATCGCGACGATCATAGACAGAAAAGCAGTCGCTAAAATAAAAGTAGGGAGGATTTACCAGGTCGATTATGAAGGCGTGGTATTACCGCAAGTTTTAGGTGAGGAACTCGAATCGCTGCCTCTTATAAT
>CAZXJX010000075.1:2665-5335 GCA_964641235.1 uncultured Planctomycetia bacterium | reverse complement strand
AGAGGGTTAAAAGACTTTTTATCTCCTACTCTGCTTCGGCCTCCAATTTATCTATTAAATTGCTAATGTCTTTTATGATATTTACGGGAAGCAACCTCGCAACCTCGGCCTCATTTTTTAACGTCTTTAAGGTCGACAGCAATCTTCTTACCGTAACTGTTTTTCTTTTCTCGCGCGCTTCTTGCGGGCTTAATTCCTCCCTCTGCCTTATAAGCAAGGTTAAATCTTTTTTGACGTCGCGCGCATCTTTACCCTTATCAAAAACTCCCCTTTTAAGACTGACGTAACCCTCCTCATCGAGCTCTCTCTTATTTTTCGCCAGACGCAGGGCGTTAACGGACTCATAGCTAGGCATAAGGGGCACCTCGGAAATTTCGTTAAAATCTTTCCTCAGATATTGCGGCTCTTCCTTCTCGAGAAAATAATACGACTTCAAGAGTTTCATCGCAGTATCCTTCCTTATTCCTATCTCCTTAGAAGTATACGCCTCAAATGTAAGATATCCCCAGTCCCTGTAAAGTTTATCCTTCCAAACCGAATATAGCGCCTGGCCAAGGTCTATCCAGGACATCTTGAAATTTTTAACGCTTTGCAAGATACGATATCTTAAAGAATTTTCATCCAGCCCTTCCATTTTGCGTTCGATGTTTTCAAGAGACCTTGATTTTAACGGAGACATTTAAAAACCCTCGGCGATATATCACCTACGGAATAAAAATACCGACAATACTATTATGCTAAATAAAATCCTATAGGCGACGAATATGTTGAAGGTATGCTTTTTAACGTAACCTAAAAGATAATGAATTGCCAAAAAACCTGTAACTGCCGAAACGATAAAACCGAGCAAAAGCGAAACAGCCTGCTGGCCATCATTAGCTAAAACGAAAATACCCTTAATCTTCAAAACGGTAGCCCCAAAGATGATGGGCGCCGATAAAAGGAAAGAGAATTTCGCGGATGCTTCGCGGTTAAGCCTTAATCCCAACCCGCAGGCGATAGTGATTCCTGAACGCGATATGCCCGGAACGATGGCTAACGCCTGCGATATGCCTATTAAAATCGAATCAGTTAGATTAAGGGCATTTAACCCCCGCGTCTTTTTGCTGAATCTATCGAACAGATAAAAAATTATCGCAAAACCTCCCATCGTGCCGGCTATAAGAAGCGGATTTCTAAAGACCGTTTCTGCTTTTTCCTCCAAAAGTTTTCCTATTATCGCTCCCGGCACGCTTGCGAGGATGATATACCAAAGAAACTTGCCTTTTAAAACGCCGAGCCAATCCTTCCAAAAATATATTACGACGGCGAATAACGTCCCCGCATGCAACATAACATCAAAACTCAAGGTATGTTCCTGCCAGCCCAATAACCACGGAATCACTATTAAATGGCCTGAACTGCTTATCGGAAGAAATTCGCCTAATCCCTGAACTATGCCAAGTATTATCGACTGAACGATGTTCACGGCTGCCTATTCGTGATTATTAAGCATTTTTCTCGGCTATATCTCCAAGCACAGGAAGTTTAAAATGCTCGCCCGAATAAGCCTTAAACATAATTATGAGCCATAAGATTACGCCGGCTATATTAAAAAGCGTCGCAAAAATCCATCCCAATAGCGGCAGTAATCCCAATATCACATTCATCACAATCCAGGCGCCGCAAAACAAAATAGACTGCATCGCATGAAACCGAACGAATTTATTTTCCTTCTCTAGCACATAAAAAACTATGCCCGTAATAATTCCGACGAGATATGACAATGCCGCCGCTAAATTAGGCGTCATTCCGCAAGAGGTCTTACCCAAATCTTTTTGCTCCGCCATTTCTTCCTCCTTTCTAAAAAGACAACCGGGATAGCAAACTATCCCGGTTGAGATGCCGACCTAATTACTTCTTACCTTTTATTCCCAGGGTTGTTTCCCAGGTATCCGCATGTCCCTCTTCGTCAGAGAGTATTTGTTCGAGCATAAGCCGGGTCGTGGGGTCTGCGAGTTCGTCCGCCAATTTTACATGTTCCTTATAATGTTTAATAGCTCCGTATTCGGCGTTCAAATCATCCTGAATCATCTTCTTCAAATTACCGCCCCTTTTGATCTCGGACGGTTTTTGCGTCGGAATTCCGCCTAAATATACTATCCTCTCAGCAAGCGCCTCGGCATGTTTCATTTCGTCCTTTGAGATGGACTTGAACTGCTCGATTATCGCCGGGCTCTCTACCCCTTCTGCCTCATAATGATGGCCCATATACTGCATTATCGCCGCTAACTCATCCGCTCTGTCGCGATTCAGCGCCTCAATCAACTTCTCCTTTGCCATAACCCACCTCCTTTGTAGTGTTCTCGGTTTTCCTTTTATCCCCACTTCCCCTTATTTACATGAACTTCTATCTCCGCTTTAATCCACTGCTTAAGTTCCTTTGCGTCATCCCGAGCTTTGGTAAAAATCTTAACGCACATAGGATCCAAATTATCTTCGATTCCTTTATTCCCTATCACCTCGACCTCGTCGAGAATCCCGTGAAGCTTCTGATGCAGGCCGTTTGAAAGCCGCGACCTCTTTACCAAATTTGCCTTATCGTCAGCTAATTTGACGAATTTCTCTTTGGGAGCGCCGCACCTTGGGCACACATCCAGCGCTAAAGCCGCATCGGTTATATACTGACAT
>CAZXJX010000075.1:0-2565 GCA_964641235.1 uncultured Planctomycetia bacterium | reverse complement strand
TCTATTTTCTCTTCGATTAGCCTCGTCAATTCTGAAATTCCGCGTTTATCGCCTAAAATTATCGCCCCGACGACCTTGTTGTCTTTTATAATAACTTTTTTATAAATCCCTTTTGCGATGTCTTTCTTTGCGACCTCTTCGTAACCTTCGCCTTCCGGATTTACTTCGCCGATGGAAGTCAAGTCTATTCCTACGACTTTTAATGTGGCTTGAAAAAGCGTCCCCTTATACTCGATTTGTTTGCCAATTATATTTGCGGCAGCAATCTTACCTTGTCCTATCGCAGCAGGTATTATACCATATACGGTTCCGTTAAATTCGGCGCAATCGCCGGCCGCGAATATATCACCGAAATTCGTGCGCAAATTTTTATCCACTATTATTCCTCTGGCAGTGTTAATTCCGCTTTCTTTTGCCGCCTCGACATTCGGCTGAATCCCGGCGGAGATTATAAAAAGGTCGCTTTCTAATTTACCTACCTCTTCCGAAAGCAAACATTTTTTTGTCCCTTCCAAAAATATTCGGCTACACGTCGTCCGCAGGATTACCTCAACCCCGAGCCCTTCAACCTCTGATTTTAAAATTTGAGCGCTTTCTTCGTCCAATTGCCGCGGCAACAACCTCGATGCGACCTCTACCACCGTGACCTTTAGGCCCAAGGAGTTTAACGCGCGCGCCGTCTCAAGCCCTAATAAACCTCCTCCAATCACAACCGCCCTTTTTTTGCCGCGCGAATATTCCCTTATCCTCAAGACGTCTCTGATGGTCCTTAAAGTAAAAATTCCTTCGGAGTTTGCGCCTTCCATCGAAGGAACAAACGGAGAACTTCCTGTTGCGAAAAGAAATTTATCAAAGGCGTGCTTATTTAAATCTTCCAACACGAGTTCTTTCGAAGAGACGTTTATAGCTTTGACCTTCTTTCCTAAGTTCACCTCTATATTCCGTTTTTTAAACCATTCGTCGCTATACGGGAATAGCTGGTTTAAATCTGTTTTTTCAGAGAGCAATTGCGTCAACCGCGGACGCGGATAATAATGATACTCCTCGTCGGTAAAAATGGTTATCTTTTCGTTCGGCGCATCTTCGGAAATACATTTGGCGGCGGAGATACCGCAGATACCGTTTCCAACGATGGCTATTTTCATAATTACAAAGACGTAGCGAAATTCGCGCCGAATTCTTTGCATCTATCGAGATCGGCCCGTGTCGGCGTAAAAACCGCTTTCAAGCCGGATTCAACGACGTTTAACCTTAAGCCATTTAATCTTTCTTCGATTAGCTTTACCGCTTCGCCGCTCCAGCCGTATGAACCGAAGGCGGCAACCTTCTTGCCTTTCGCTTCAATATGAGAAAACATAGAAAGCAGGCACCATATAGGCTTTACGGCATCGGCATTCAACGTCGCTGAACCAAAGATGATACCTTCTGAACTTTCTAAATCATCACGAAATTCCTCGGGTTCTTTTTCCGTAACATCGCAAATTTTCACTTCACAAAATTGCGAAGCGCCTTCCCCTATCGCCTCAGCCATTCTCTTGGTATTTCCGTAAACCGAAGCGTAAAATATCGTCATCTTCTTTTTCCCCTCTTTCGGGGCACTCCATTTATAATATAAATCGATGTATTTCTTGACGTCGGTTCGTAGAATAGGCCCGTGGCTTGGGCAAATTATCTTTATATCTAATCCTTCGATCTTCTTTAACCCTTCGCGGATTTTCGCCTTATACGGTCGCATAATGAAATCGAAATATAATTCAAAATCCCCGCTGAAATTCTCGAACTTTATTACATCGTCAAATAAACGCTCGTCGCAATAGTGCGAGGAAAAACCGTCGCAGGAAAAAAGCAATCTCTCCTCTTCCAAATATGTGAACATCGTGTCTGGCCAATGCCAGAACGGGACCCAGGTAAATTTAAGGCGCATATTCCCCAAATCTAAGGAATCGCCGTCTTTTACTATTATGGAGTCGAAGTCGGAATTTAATATCTCTTTCAAAAACATATTAGCGGTCTTAGTGGAGACTATTTTTATGTTGGGCGCCTCTTTTAAAAGCCGACCGATGGCGCTGCTGTGGTCCATTTCGGTATGATTTACCACAAGATAACTTATATCTTTGGGGTTGACGTGAGACTTTATCTTATCGATAAAATCGTCGGTGAACTTCCTGAAAACCGTATCGACAACGGTTATCTTATCGGCCAAAATTAAATAGGAATTATAAGTGGTGCCGTTTTCGGTGCGAAGAACGATGTCGAAGACTTTAAGCTGCGGATTTAAGGCGCCTATCCAAATCACCTTGTCGGTTAAATTCTTGGTCATCATATCTTTTCAAACATATCCTTTCCGACACCGCATTCGGGACAGACCCAATTATCGGGAAGGTTTTCAAAAGGGGTACCGGCGGGAATCCCTCCTACCGCATCACCGGCTGCCGGATCATATATATAACCGCAAACCGTGCACTGCCATTTATCCATCAACCGCCCTCCATCACTCTGCCTTCCTGTTTTACAAACCAGCTGGCGGCATCCGAAAGGAACGAATATGCCTCTTCTAATAAATCG
>CAZXJX010000074.1:0-5385 GCA_964641235.1 uncultured Planctomycetia bacterium | reverse complement strand
CAAAGAAAGAGGAAAAAGAAGAGACGGTCAGAGGGACATCGATTTATAGCGCTCCGGAACTACCTGAGAAAGAGACCGAAGTAACCAGAGAAGAGGTTCGTGTTCCCGAAGAAACGAGGGAAGAATACATTAATTATAAAGTGCAACAAGGCGATACGCTTCAGAAAATTTCGCAGAAGTTTTACGGAACGACAAAAAAATGGAAAAAGATATTCTCGGCAAATCAGGATAGTTTGAAAACTCCGGATAAGGTCTATCCCGGAAAAGTGCTTAAGATTCCGCAAGCAGGAATTTCGCCGACTAAAGAAAGCGAGCATATAAAATAAACTCTAAATCCGAAATGCTAAACCCTAAACAAAAAGGTGGAAAAGACTTTTAAGTTATTAGGCGACGAAGAGGCGAAGATACTTTTTGGCCGCCACGACGAGAATTTGAAAATGATCGAGCGCGAATTCGACGTAAAAATTGTTGCGCGCGGCGAAAATTTGACGATAAGCGGCGCCGAAAAAAACGTCCATGACGCTTCAAGGTTATTCGATCAACTCCTCGATATAATAAGGATCGGCCGTCCGATAAGGCAAAATGAGGTGCTATATGCGATCAAGGCGATACATAAGGAAGCCGGGCTGGATTTACATTCTATCTATCTCGATAAAATCGAGATAATGTCGAAAAGGCAATACGTAACTCCCAAGACAAAGGGGCAGAAGAGTTATGTAGATGCGATACGACAGAACGATATAGTTTTCGGCATAGGCCCTGCAGGCACGGGAAAGACCTATCTCGCAATGGCTATGGCGATAAATGCTTTAAAGGAGGGCCACGTAAGCCGCATTATCTTGACCAGGCCGGCTATTGAAGCGGGCGAGAGTTTAGGTTTTCTGCCGGGCGATATTTATGAAAAGGTATCGCCGTATCTTCGCCCGCTTTATGATGCGCTTTATGAAATGATGGATATCGATAAGATTCAACGATTTCTTGATAGAGGCGTTATTGAAGTGGCGCCCTTAGCGTATATGCGCGGCAGGACTTTAAATGACGCGTTCATAATATTAGATGAGGCCCAGAATGCAACAGCCGAGCAGATGAAAATGTTTTTAACGAGGCTGGGTTTTGATTCCAAGACAGTTATAACCGGCGATATCACGCAGAGCGATTTGCCGGGTGGAAGGGCGGTTGGCCTACTGCAGGCGCAGGACATACTAAAAGAGATCGAGGGGATTAAATTTATATATTTTTCGGGCGAAGATATAGTCCGTCATGAATTGGTCCAGGATATTATAAAAGCTTATGAAAAATTTAACGGGAAATAAAAAACCTATACCGGAGCAGGTATCCGTCAAACTAAGCATTGGAATAATTACCTGCCTTGCGCTTATATCGATAATGTATGTGGGAAAGGTCCCGTATGGCGGACAACCTCAGGTAGGGGATATAGCAAATAGGACCATATACGCACCTTTTGATTTTTCATATTTTTCCGGTACCGACCTCGAAAAAACCGAGGGATTAAAAAAGAGCGCCTCATCGTCCGTCAAAGATATTTACGATATCGACGTCGACGTATACGATGGCGTAGCCCAAAACATAAAATCGCTGCTTGCCGCTTCGAAGGATTTGAAAAAAAAGGCGGATTTAAGCATAGATGATAAAGCCGCTCGTTTAAAAGTAACCGATAAGTTTAATCTGACAGAAGTGACCTCAAAGGCTTTATTACAGTCTGAGGAACTCGACAAAGTAGAATCCGAAACATTGAGTAAATTAAGCGGATTTTTTGCGCAGGGCATAATCTCGCGAGACGAAAAAGAGAACCTAAGCAAACAAGGCAAAGCCGTTATAGCCGTAAGAAATTTAGCCACCCAGAGCGAATCGGAAGTTGAGGTCAAAGGCCTGAAGGCGACCGACGACCTTAAATCTTTATTAGTCACCGCATTTGATGAATCTTTTTCCGGAGATAAAAAATTAAAGGCTGCCGTACTCGAAATATCGACGGAATCGTTAATTTCCAATTTAAAGTTCAATGAAGCGGAAACCTCAAGCCGCCGCGAAAAAGCCATAGCCGCCGTCCCGACTCAAAAAAAGGCGGTAGATGTAAAAAAAGACGAGCTGATACTCTCAAAAGGCGAAAGGCTTACCCCCATCCACATATCGAAGCTAGAGGCCCTGCGTTTAGCGTCTTTGAATGGCCAGAGCTTCTTGCTTTCCATTTTAGGAATCGGCTTGGTCGTGCTCGCTTTGGCGATTATCACAACTTTTTATTTCGCATTTTATGAGCCTAAAATCTTTTCAAACAACAGGCATTTGCTTTTGATGTCATTCATACTTATCGCATTAACCGCAACCGGCAAAGCCATATCGTTATCAAAAACAACGCCGAATTATTTAATACCTATTGCAAGCGGCCCGATGTTAATCGCGTTGCTTTTGGGAGCGCGCCCTGCGATAGTCATTGCCATCGTATTAAGTTTCTTAAGCGGCTTGCTCGTCGGGGAGAAGTTCAATTTGGCATTGATATTTCTTGTGGGCAGCGTCGTAGGAATATATGCCATTAAGGGGACAAGAAAAAGGTCGCAATTATTTACTGCCGGAATTTTAGTCGGCATCGCTAATTCGTTCTGTGTTGTCGGCCTGGGGATTTTGAACAACCTCGAATCGCAAATTATATTGAGCGATTCCGGATTCGCTTTGTTAAACGGCATTATCGCCGGAATTTTTCTCACCGGCACGTTGCATATTTTTGAATCGCTCTTTCAGATAACCACGAACATCACCCTCCTTGAATTGGCGGACCCCAACAATCCGTTATTAAAAGAATTGATATTAAAGGCCCCCGGCACATACCATCACAGTCTCATCGTCGGGAATCTCGCTGAAGCCGCATGCGACGTTATAGATGCGAACGGCCTCCTGGCGAGGGTGGGCGCGTATTATCACGACATCGGAAAAGTCGAAAAGGCAGAATATTTTGCGGAGAATCAGCCCATTACGGATAACCAGCATGATAAACTCGCTCCTACGATGTCAAGCCTTATAATCATAAACCACGTTAAGGAGGGACTCGAAAAAGCAAAGAAGACAAGGCTCAATAGGGCGCTCCTTGATTTTATTGAACAGCATCACGGGACGGGTTTAATATATTATTTTTATCAGCGCGCCCTTGAATCCGTCGAGGATTTAGAGAAGCTGGAGGAGCAGGGATTCCGCTATCCGGGCCCTAAACCGCAGACTAAAGAGACCGCCATTGTCCATTTGGCGGATTCGGTCGAAGCCGCGTCGCGCACGCTTAAAAATCCCACCCCGGCTAATCTTGAGGAGCTCGTCCGCAGGATAATAAATAATAAATTCATAGACGGGCAACTTGACGAGTGCGAGCTGACATTGAAGGATTTGAACGCAATTGCCGCGACTTTTACAAAAGTATTAACCGGCGTTTATCACACGAGGATTGAGTACCCAGGTGAAAAAGAACGAACGGAAACCTAAGGGCGACCGCATATCGATAATCAGCGAGGGAATAAAACTGCCGCTGGCTAAAAATGAGATAAAAAGGTTGACGGTAAAAATATTATCTTTATTGAAAGAGAAAAATTCGAACGTCGACTTAGTCTTTGTAAATGACAAAGATATGCGGGCATTAAATTTAAAATATAGAAAAATTGACCGCCCGACGGATTGTTTGGCTTTTCCTATGCGGGAAGGCAAAGATTCTCAGTTAAATCCGCAACTGTTGGGCGATGTGGTGATCTCCGTGGATGCCGCCAAAAGGAACGCGAAATCGTTCGGCACCGATATAAAAGATGAGACGACGTTATATATCATACACGGGATACTTCACCTTTTAGGTTTTAACGATACGGATAGAAAACAGAGGACCAGGATGAGAAACTTAGAGGAGAATATTTTAAGGCGCCTATGAAAAAACGCGGCCTCTTTGAGTCTTTTAACTATGCCATTGAGGGGTTAATCCATACCCTTAAGACCCAAAGGAATATGCGAATACATTTCGCGGTCGGCATAGCCGTGATAATCGTCGGAATATATTTAAATCTTGACAGGACCGATGTCATATTGCTTTTAAGCGCGATAACTCTGGTCTTCATAGCGGAAATGTTCAATACTTCAATCGAGTTAGCGGTGGATATATTCACCAAGGAGTTTCATCACTTGGCAAAAATGGCAAAGGATATAGCGGCGGGTTGTGTTTTTCTTTCTGTCGTGTACGCAGTTATTGTCGGATATCTCGTATTTTTTAACTCTACGGAAGTGCTTAATTTAGCCAATGGCCTTTTAAAAATACGGCAATCTCCCTGGCACATCACCTTTATCACTTTGGTTTTGGTGTTTGCCTTAGTGGTGACGTTGAAAGCGCTCTTTCATAAAGGCACGCCGTTGCGAGGCGGAATGCCAAGCGGACATGCGGCGTTGGGTTTTTCGGTCTGGACGACAACGGCTTTTTTGACCGATAACTTCATAGTGATTATTTTGGTTTTTATTATGGCCGCGCTTTTAGCAAGGTCGAGGGTAAAAAAGGGGCTTCATAACGTTTGGCAGGTCCTGGCGGGTTCCGTAATCGGTGTTTTAATAACCACTTTGGCTTTTCAACTCTTATATAAATAACGCTATGTTTGCGAAATTAAGAAAAAATTTTATTACCGGGTTAGCGGTCCTTTTTCCGGCGGTCGTCACTATTTGGTTTATTAGATTTATTCTGGTTAAAATAAACCTCATGCTTCTTGAGCCGATAGCCGGCATGCTAAAGCACTATCTCTTTGACAATATTGCACTTGAATATTTTGTAAAAGCGGCGCTTTTTGCAATAATAATCTTTATAATAGTGCTTATAGGTTACGGCACTAGAGTACTGTTATTAAGGAAGCTATTTTCTTATTTTGAAAAACTCTTCTTTAAAGTGCCTATGATAGGCAAGATATACAGCGCCTTGAAAGAGATGAGCCAGGCATTTTTAGGGTATTCTAAAGGCATCTTTAAACGGGTTGTGCTCGTGCAGTATCCACGCAAAGGCATCTATTCAATCGGATTCGTAACTTCTGAAGCCAAAGGAGAGGTTCAGGATAAGACTGTGGAGAAATTAATCAGCGTTCTTATCCCCACGACGCCTACTCCTCTTTCGGGATTTCTGATATTGGTTCCTGAGGAGGAACTTATCGACTTGGATATGACGATCGAGGAAGGGCTGAAACTGGTAATATCGGGAGGTATACTTCCCTTGCCGGAGAGGATCAGCATAAAGAAAAATGAAAATTCGTAAGGCATCTTTTAACAACCAATGGCAATCCAAACGACCGAAGTCCTTGTATTAAATCGACGGAATTTTAGGGAGACGAGCATATTAGCGACTTTTTATTCGAAGGACTTCGGCAAGAT
>CAZXJX010000073.1:0-5523 GCA_964641235.1 uncultured Planctomycetia bacterium | reverse complement strand
ACGCCTTTGCCTTCTTCGCCAATTTTTGAATTTGTGCCTCGGGAAACGGCCATAGAGTGATCGGCCGTAACATCCCCACTCTTAATCTTTCGCGGCGCGCCTCTGATATCGCAGCTCGGACGATTCTGCTTGTCGTGCCGTATGCAACAATAACTAAATCCGAATCCTCCGTATAAATCGATTCAAAGCGTATTTCTTTTGATTTAATCTTGTTATACTTACTCTGTAAAATTTTATTATGCTCCTCAAGCTCTCCGTCGCCTAAAAGGAGTGAGCGTATTATGTGCGGCTTTCTTCCGCGGCAACCCGTCAAAGCCCACGGTTTCGTTCCGTTATGCGTTATGCGCCCGTTAACCGATGAACGATTAGGAACAACCTCAATGGGCTCCATCATCTGGCCCAAAATTCCGTCTCCTAATATCATAACCGGCATTCTATATTCATCGGCTAAATCGAAAGCCAGGCGAGTCAGGTTCCACGCTTCCTCAACGGTCGCCGGCGCCAACACAATTGTCCTGTAATCGCCGTGCCCTCCGCCTCTGGTCGCCTGAAAATAATCGGATTGTGCCGGCGCGATATTTACCAATCCAGGCCCGCCGCGCATCATATTTACTATTACCGCCGGCAGTTGACATGCGGCAAGATACGAAATGCCTTCCTGTTTTAAGCTGATTCCCGGGCTTGAGCTCGACGTCATTGCGCGCGCGCCGGCTGCGGATGCGCCAAAGATTAAATTTATCGCCGCCAATTCGGATTCCGCCTGAATAAATGTGCCGCCGACTTCGACCATCCGGCGTGACATATATTGAGGAAGTTCGTTCTGCGGCGTAATGGGATATCCCGCATAAAACCTGCAGCCCGCCTGAATCGCCGCTTCGCCTATAACTTCGTTTCCACACATCAATATCTTGGCCACTATATTTTATACCTCTATTTATACACCTCGATGCAGACATCCGGGCAAGTAATAGCGCAGGCCTTGCAAGCGGTGCATTTATCGATATCTAAAAATTTAGCGGGACAGATTCCTCGAACATTCAATGCCTCATCCATCACTATCACTTTTTCGGGACAACTTATCGAACAAAGTTCGCAACCCTTGCATGCCTCCCTGTCAATTTTTATCTTGCCCATTTCATACCTTTACAAAGATATCTTTAGAAAATATCCTCTTGACCTCATTCGCTATCTCCTGGGCGGCCAAGCCGTAGGCCTTAAGCAATTCGTCTCTTTTGCCATGCTCTATAAATTTACCGGGGAGGCCGATCCTCTTTATAGCGACGTCATCGAGCCCTTCCCTTTCGAAAAATTCCAACACCGCGCTTCCGAAACCGCCTTCTAAAATCCCCTCTTCAACCACAACGAATTTCTTAATCCTCGTAGCCAAATCTTTTAGTAACTTGACGTCTAGCGGCTTTATAAATCTAATATTTACGACGGAAGATTTTATACCCTCTTTGGATAACAGCATCGCGGCTGCGTACGACGGCCACGTCATAGAACCCGCGGCTAATATCGCTAAATCGCCGTTTCTCGTCATGACCTCTGCCTTGCCGTAACTTAACGGTTCGGATTGAGCAACTGAAAATGTAGTCCCGTCTGCAATTACATTCGAAGCGGAAGGTGCCACTAACCTGCCCCTCGGATATCTTATGGCAACCGGCCCTTTACAATCATATACGGCAAATTTAAGCATCGCCTTCAATTCCTTCTGATCCTTCGGCGCCATCAGAGTAATATTCGGCATATGCCTTAGATATGAAATATCAAATAACCCGTGATGCGTCGGCCCATCTTCTCCGACTATTCCCGCGCGGTCTAAACAAAGAACGACGTGAAGATTCTGCAGGCAAATGTCGTGTATAATTTGATCGTACGAACGCTGCAAAAATGTGGAGTATATCGCAATAACCGGAATTAAGCCGCCGCGGCTTAACCCCGCGCCGAAGGTAACCGCGTGTTGCTCAGCCATTCCGACATTAAAAAACCTATCGGGATAAATTTGGGCAAAATTTTCCAAACCCGTACCCTCAGGCATCGCGGCGGTTATCGCGACGATTTTTTTATCATCTTTGGCTAATTCCACCAACGCATCGGAAAACGCGTCTGTAAATGTCGGCTCAACGCCGGCGGTAGTTGCTTTAATCTCACCTGTCTCTATGTCAAACGGCGCAGTGCCGTGAAATTTCGCCGGATGTTTCTCCGCATGGACATAGCCTTTGCCTTTTTTGGTAATCACATGAACTATTATCGGCCCTTCTAAAGTTAAGACGTTCTTAAATGTCTCTGTCAACTGCTCGATATTGTGCCCGTCTATCGGCCCGATATAACGCAGCCCAAGTTCCTCAAAGAGCATTCCGGGCACCAAAAGGTTTTTGATGCCTTCCTCCAATTTTCTTGCAGCCCTATAGACCCTGAACCCGTACCAGGGAACCCTCTTTACCAACCCTTCTAAATCTTTATGGATTTTATTGAAAGTGGGGTTAGTTATCATCCTGGTTAAGTATTTCGAAAAT
Source organism: uncultured Planctomycetia bacterium (assembly GCA_964641235.1). Lineage (GTDB taxonomy): Bacteria > Omnitrophota > Gorgyraeia > Pluralincolimonadales > CAZUZR01 > CAZXJX01. The sequence continues at coordinate 3,007 of CAZXJX010000073.1, read as the reverse complement.
GCGCCGACAGACGGCGCAATGGACATTTCGTTGTCGTTTAAGACTATTATCAAATTCGCATTGCTATGCCCGGCGTGATTCAATGCCTCGAACGCCATTCCTCCGACGAGCGAGCCGTCGCCGATGACTGCTACCACCTTATGGGACTGGCCGTTTAAATCCCGCGCCAAGGCTAAACCCAAAGCCGACGAAATGGAGGTCGAGCCGTGTCCGACGGTAAAGGTATCGTATTCGCTTTCGTATATGTTGGGGAAGCCGCTTAATCCGCGGCGCTGGCGTATCGTATTAAAGCTATCGCGCCTTCCGGTCAATATCTTATGCGCATATGACTGATGGCCGACATCCCAGATAACCTTATCCTTAGGAGTATCCAGACAATAATGCAGCGCTATTGCAATTTCAACCGCGCCTAAACTTGCGGCTAAATGTCCGCCGGTATGCGATACGACTTCTACGATTAATTCACGAACTTCCTTGGCGAGCAGTTTTAAATCTTCTTGATTTAACCCTTTGAGGTCCTGCGGCGAATTTATCGAGTCTAATATCTTAAACATCCTTACTACTTCTTTCGATTTAAGATATAATCGGCTAACCCCTTTAAAACATAAGCCCTTTTGCCGAAGATATCAACTTCCCTTTTCGCTTTTTCGATGAGCCTTACGGCCTCTCTTTTGGCGCCGCTAACACCAAAAGCCAGCGCAAATCCGTCTTTATCTAATATATCATCTACGACTTGAAAGGTAAAGCCAATATATTCACCGTATCTTTCAAGCGCCTCGATCTTGCGTTTAGAGGCATCTGCGATTATCCCACCCACCCTGCAGGAAGCGGCAATTAATGCCCCGGTTTTATGCGAGTTGATATATGTCAGGGTAGGTAAATCCGTTTCGCTGTGGCGGTCTATATCAACGACTTGGCCTCCCACCATCCCATATGTCCCAACCGCATTAAGAATTTCTTTAATCGCGTCGAGGCGAACCTTAGGTCTATCGCCATAAGTTAAGAGCTCGACTCCAAAAGTCAAAAGCGCGTCACCCGCCAAAATCGCAATCGCCTCTCCGAATTTTTTATGGGATGTCGATTTCCCCCTTCTATAATCGTCGTTATCCATCGCCGGCAAATCGTCGTGAATCAAAGAATACGAATGTATCGCCTCGATTGCGCAAGCTGCAGGCAACGCCTTTTTAATATCTGCGCCGCATGTCTCGCAACAGGCCAAAAGCAGTATAGGGCGGATCCTTTTGCCCCCCGGAAACATCGAATACCTCATCGCTTTATGTATTATTTGAGGATACTCATCCGTCTTCGGCAAATACAAATCAAGCGCTTTGTCTATAATCTTTTTTCTTCTATTTAAATATTCGGTTATCTTCGGCTTGCGCATCTTTAACCTTCTTCAAGCGCGGATTCGTCGAAGGGTTTCGCTTCTAATTTCCCCGAGCTGGTCTTAACTAAAATTTCGACCTTCCTGCGTGCGGCCTCCAACTTCTTTGAACAAAACTGGGACAATTTCGCGCCTTCCTCATACCTCTTCAGCGAGTCGTCCAACGATAAATCACCCGATTCCAAATCCGATACTATCTTTTCCAACCTCTTCAAAGCATCCTCGAATTTCATCTCAGCCGTCATTTGGTTTCCTCCTTTTTTCCGCCCGATGCGGATCCGCCGCTGGCGGAAATTTCTTTGACCTCGCTTATAACTTTGCCCTTAAGAAGTCTGGTTTCAATCTTATCTCCCCGCTTCAAACCTTTTGCATCTTTTATTACGTTGCCCTCTGGTAAACGTAACGTGATGCTGTAGCCGCGGTTTAAAATTGCAAGCGGAGAAAGAGTTTCTAGTTTCGCGATGGTGGTATTGAACCTTTCGGATTTTATCTCGATTGAATGTGAGATATTCCGATCCGCCGACCTCATTAAATCATCGAGCCGTTGCTCGTGCAATTCGATCTTTTCAAAAGGATATTTAAAAACCGGGCGTTTGAGTAAATCTTCGAGGCGGTTTTCCAAAATTGAAACCGCATTATCCAAAGAGGATTTCAGGCGAAATAAAAATCCCTCTATCTTCTCGGTAAACTCCTCTTTCTTCGCGACAACCATTTCTGCGGCAACAGAGGGGGTGGGCGCCCTTAAATCCGCGACGAAATCAGAGATGGTATAATCCACTTCATGGCCTACCGCCGAGATGACGGGAATTTGAGAATCGTAAATCGCGCGCGCAACGACTTCTTCGTTAAATGCCCATAAGTCCTCTAAGCTGCCGCCTCCGCGCGCCACTATCAATACATCAACGTTTCTTAATCTATTAAAATCTGCTACCGCCGCCGCAATCTCCTGAGCCGCTCCTTCACCCTGAACCTTGACCGGATAAATCAATATCTCTAACTCCTTATGCCTCCGGCGCAAAATGTGCAACATATCCCGTATGACCGCACCCGTCGGAGATGTTACAATTCCGATCCTCGACGGCAAAACTGGAATCGCCACTTTATGCGCCGGGTCGAATAGCCCTTCCTGCTCGAGGCGCTTCTTCAATTGTTCGAAGGCAAGCTGTAATTCACCGACGCCCTTCGGTTCGATCTTGTCTACATATAATTGATACTGTCCGCTTTTATTATATACGCTTATCCTTCCAAAGCAGATAGCCTTGAGGCCGTCTTTTAATTCGAATTTTATATTCTGATTCGCACTTCTAAAAAACGCGCAATGGATTATCGACTCGCTATCCTTTAGATCGAAATAGATATGCCCCGAGGAGTAATGCAGTTTAAAATTTGAGATTTCGCCTTCAACCCAGATATTAGGGAAGGAACTCTCAAGGATGGCCTTTATCTCGCGGGTAAGCTGAGTTACCGAATAGATAAGCCGCCCTGTTTCTACTTGATTGGTTGGAAACATCTCTTTAGGCAACTCTCTTCTGAATCCTCTTTATTGAGTTTGCCCTTCCGGTCTTTGCATCGCAATTTATTACGGCCCCTTGCAACTGAACGTTCGAATCCGCCATCTCGAAC
>CAZXJX010000072.1:0-5588 GCA_964641235.1 uncultured Planctomycetia bacterium | reverse complement strand
TTTGTCGGTGGCTGTTTCCAGGTAATCGTAGATATCCCTCCATTTTATGACTTCCAACGGATCTCTATTTTCATCGAATAGTTTCGCAACCGCTTCTCTTAAAATCCTGTCGCCCTCATTTTCAAGGCGGTTTATCTCGATGCAGTGCTCCATTATATTTGCATGCTTCAATTCTTTAAGCCGCGGAATCACCTTATTAATTGCCTCGGCCTGTCTTAGGATGACATCTGCGATTTCTTTCAGTTCTGGTGTGGGCGACTTAATCTTATATAAAATCATACGCTCAGTGGCCGCTTCGATAAAATCCATTACGTCGTCAAGCGCCGCGGTAAGCTCGTGTATATCCTCGCGGTCGATCGGAGTCACAAATGTCTTGTTTAGCTTTTCCATAATCTCATGGGTAATCTGGTCGCTGTCGTGCTCTAATCTCTCGAGTTTCGCCGCGTTCTCGGCCAAAGTATCAAAATTATCCGAGATTTCTTTTAAAACTTTTGCGCCTCTAAGCAAATTCTGCGCGCTTTTTTCGAACATTTCGAAAAACTTCATCTCTTTCGGAATTAGTTTAAACATAGCTCTTCTCCTTTTATCTATTTAAATAAAGTATATTTCATAATGAATGCCGCAAATACGATTGAGACCATAGACATCAATTTTATTAAAATATTTAATGACGGACCGGATGTATCCTTAAATGGGTCGCCAACCGTATCTCCGACGACGCTCGCCTTGTGCGGAAGCGAACCCTTGCCACCGTATTTTCCTTCCTCGATATATTTTTTTGCATTATCCCATGCACCGCCGGCGTTCGCCATCATAACCGCCAAAACAAATCCTGAAACCGTCGCACCTGATAAAAGCCCGACTTCTGCATCGATACCGAATAAAAATCCAACTAATAAGGGTGCTGCGATTGCCAAAGCCGACGGCAATATCATCTCCCTTTGCGCCGCACGCGTGCAAATCCACACACAACGCGCGTAATCTGCTTTGCCTGTGCCTTCCATAAGCCCTGCGATTTCCTTAAATTGCCGCCTTACTTCAATTATAATTTTACCTGCAGCACGGCCTACGGCGCGCATCGTAAGCGAGCAGAATAAAAACGGCAGCATCCCGCCGATAAATAATCCAACTAAAACTCGTGGATTGACAAGAAGTAAATCCAATTTTCCGCCTAACATTTCAATCCTGTCTTTATAGGCGGCGATTAATGCTAAAGCGGTTAAGGCTGCAGAGCCTATTGCAAAACCTTTCCCCGTCGCGGCGGTTGTGTTTCCCAACGCATCCAGCGCATCGGTGCGCTTTCTTACTTCAGGGTCTAAATTCGACATCTGGGCATTTCCGCCTGCATTATCCGCAACAGGCCCATACGCATCCGTCGCTAAAGTTATTCCCAAGGTGCTTAACATTCCAACTGCTGAGATTCCAACACCATATAATCCCGAATTAAAACTATGTGCGCCACCTGCTAAATAATAACTTGCTAAAATCGCGATTCCGACGACAATAACCGGAATCGCGGTCGATAGCATCCCGACTGACATTCCGCCTATAATTACAGTCGCAGGTCCGGTAAGCGCTGCTTCTGAAATCGTGCGCGTCGGCCAATATCGCGACGACGTGAAAAATTCCGTTGACAACCCAATCAAAATTCCTGCGATTAAACCGACGAAGACCGCCCAATAGACACCGATGTGTTCCATTCCCAGCGTATATTTAACGAGAAAATATGAGGCGACTGCAATGATTATCGCCGAAGCAAAAATTCCTCGCCGAAGCGCCATCAATAAGACGCCTTGCGTTGCTTCTTCCTTGGATTTCACGAAAAATGTGCCGATTATTGAAGCGACTACGCCAACCGCAGCCATTACCATCGGAACTGTAATGCCCTTTACTCCTAACCCCGCCGCAACCGCCAATGCCATCGTCGCCACAATCGAACCGACATACGATTCATATAAATCAGCGCCCATTCCCGCGACGTCGCCGACATTATCTCCGACGTTATCTGCTATTACCGCGGGATTTCGGGGGTCGTCCTCCGGTATTCCTGCTTCAACTTTTCCGACCAAATCAGCGCCCACATCTGCCGCTTTAGTAAAAATTCCGCCGCCGACGCGCGCAAATAATGCCTGCGAACTTGCGCCCATTCCGAAACATAACATCGTGGAGGTTATAGCACCTATTTTATCCATTCCCGAAGGAAGCGGATGCGCTTTATAATACCAATCCAAAATATAATACCAAATGGATAAATCCAAAAGCCCTAAGCCAACTACGACGAGCCCCATAACAGCACCGCTTGAGAACGCGACCCTTAATCCTGAATTTAAACTCTTAATAGATGCGTTGGTAGTGCGGGCGTTCGAACGTGTGGCAACTATCATTCCGATGAAGCCCGATAGGCCGGAGAAAAAACCTCCTGTTAAAAATGCAAAAGGAACGAATATGGGTAAGAAATCTTTAAATGCCAGCACCAACAGAACAAAAAATGTGACGACGAAAAATAACCCTACGCCTGTATATTGCCGCCTTAAGTATGCATATGCGCCTTCGCGCACCCAGGAGGCAATCTGTCGCATCCTTTCGTTGCCTTCGTCCCATCGATAAATTTTCCATACCAAATAACCTGCGAACAACAAAGCCAGAATCGAACCTACAGGCGCCAACCAAAGAAGCTCAAATGTTGCCATCGTCTTTTTGTTTCTCCTTCTCTAAAGTTTTATCTTAAATGCCTGTTCGCGCTTGCTGCCCACGGATACCAGTTCTATTTTCACGCCGACTAAATCCTGAAGCCGCTTTAAATATTTCTTTGCGTTCGTCGGCAAATCGGAAAATCGATGGACCTGTGTCGTATCTTCCATCCAGCCGGGATGCTCCTCATAAAGCGGTTCGGCTTTCCACAACATCTCGATATTCGAAGGAAAATCTTTGAATGTCTTTCCTTTATATCTATAGGCGGTTGCTATCTTAATCGTCTTTAATTCATCCAACACGTCTAATTTCGTAACGACGATTGAATCCAAACTGTTTACCAGTGCTGAATGGCGCACGATAACGCTATCGAACCAACCGCACCTTCTCGGGCGGCCGGTAGTTGCGCCGTATTCTTTGCCTTTCTTGCGAATTTCATCCATCAATTTCGGCGGAAACTCTGTCGGAAACGGCCCTTCTCCCACGCGAGTGGTATATGCCTTGACCACGCCTACTACTTTATCAATCTTCGATGGACCTAAGCCTGTGCCTGTGCAAGCGCCGCCTGCGGTCGCGCTAGAAGATGTAACATACGGATATGTGCCGTGGTCTATATCGAGGAGAGTGCCCTGCGCGCCTTCAAATAGGATGGATCTATTCTTTTTAACCGCTTCGTTTAAAACTACCGTTGAATTGCATGCGTATTTCGAAATCGCTTTGCGATATGTTGCGTATTTCTTATAAATCTCATCAAAAGAAAATCCTTCGTGATTATATAATTTCCGCAATGCCTCATTCTTATCGTCTAAATTATCTTTTAATTTCTTCTTAAATACATCGTCATCCAATAAATCGGCTAACCTTATCCCGCATCGCCCGATTTTATCCGTATAACACGGACCTATCCCTCGGCCTGTCGTCCCGATTTTCGCCTTCGCCTCCCTTAAGTTATCGAGGACCTTGTGATAAGGAAATATGAGATGAACCTGGTCGCTTACTTTTAAATTGTCGTCGACGTGGATGCCTTTTTTGCGCAGCATTTCAATTTCATCTATCAACGCCTCGGGGTCGACAACGACGCCGTTTCCGATTACGCATACTTTGTTTTTATGGAGGATTCCTGAAGGGATTAAATGTAGGATAAATTCGTCGCTATCGATTACGACGGTATGTCCTGCGTTGTTTCCGCCTTGATATCTGACAACGTAGTCGCAATCGCGGGCTAAAATATCTATTATCTTGCCCTTGCCTTCATCTCCCCACTGCGCGCCTACGACAACGATGTTTGCCATTATAGTTTTATAATTTGATTAATTTCGCGTCCAAAATATTTTTAGCGGAACGAATCTGCTTCATCACATTATCGGGAATGTGGTTATCCACGTTTAATACCGTAATCGCATCGCCGCCTTCTTTTATTCGGCCGAACGTCATCCCCGCGATATTTATATTGTTCTGGCCCAATATCGTGCCTATCTGTCCGATTATGCCCGGCCTGTCTATATTCGATAATATCAGCATATGCCCCGCAGGAGTTGCTTCGACATAAAAATCGTTTATCTTCACTATGCGCGGTTCTTTTCTCGGAGATAAGGTGCCGGCGACGCTTACCTTTGACTTATCTGTCTGCGCGTCCACCAAAATTAAATTTGCGAATTCTTCCATTTGCGAGCTTTTCGTTTCAACGACCTTGATGCCGCGCTCCTTTGCGATGACGGAGGCGTTTACGAAATTTACCGTTTCCTGCAATATCGGCGTAAGATACCCTTTCAAAAACGCGATTGTAACGGGCGCTAAATCATGGGCGACAATTTCGCCTGAATATTGTATCTTTATCTCTTTTATTCTCCCTTCGCTCAATTGCGAGATAAGAAGCCCCATCTTCTCGGCAAGGTTAATGTAAGGGCTGATAACCTTCAATAATTCGGGGTCAACGCAAGGGACATTCACGGCGTTGCGGCAGCCGCGGCCTAATAACGCATCGGCAACCTGCTTGCACACCTCTATTGCCACATTAACCTGTGCTTCTTCCGTAGAAGCGCCCAAATGAGGCGTCGCAACAAGCTTTTCCAATTTAAACATTGAGAAATCTTTCGGCGGTTCAGTTTCAAATACGTCTAATGCGGCACCGGCTACTTTTCCGGATTCAATCGCGCGCGCAAGAGCGGCTTCATCCACAATTCCGCCGCGGGCGCAATTTATAATCCGCACACCTTGTTTCATCTGCGCGAATTCTTCGTCGCTAAACATATATTTAGTCTCGTCGGTGATCGGCGTATGGAGAGTGATATAATCTGATTGTTTTAAAATTTCCTTAAAATCCACAAGTTCGATGCCTAACTCAAGCGCTTTTTCAACCGAAATATATGGGTCGTAAGCGATGACTCGCATACCGAAAGACGCGGCTCGTTTTGCAACTTCGCCACCTATCCTTCCTAAGCCTACGATACCGAGCGTCTTTGCGTATAATTCAACGCCCATATATTTATTTCTGTCCCACTTGCCTTCGCGAAGCGAAGCGTTTGACTGCGGGACGTTTCGAGATAAAGATAATATTAATGACATCGTATGCTCGGCTGTAGAGATTGTATTACCGGCGGGGGTATTCATAACTATGATTCCGCGCTTCGACGCCGCTTCAGCATCGACATTATCTAAACCAACGCCTGCTCGTCCTATAACCTTCAACTTCGTCGCCGCCTCGATGATATCTTTTGTAACCTTTGTACTGCTTCGGACTACAAGGGCGTCATAATCTTTAATGATGGCCTTCAGTTCTTCGGGCGGAAGTTTAAGTTTTACGTCAACCTGAAGCTCTTTCTCATCCTTCAGAACCTTCAATCCCTCTTCCGACAACGCATCACTCACGAGCACCTTGTACATTTTCGTGATCTCCT
>CAZXJX010000071.1:2224-5644 GCA_964641235.1 uncultured Planctomycetia bacterium | reverse complement strand
TGAAAGATAGCCCGATAGGAGTTTTTGATTCAGGCATCGGCGGTTTAACCGTCGTTAAGGAATTGCTCAGGGAAGTCCCGAACGAAGACATAATCTATTTCGGCGATACAGCCCGCGTGCCGTACGGCACAAAATCCCCCTCGACGGTAAAAAGGTTCTCCGTCGAAAATACGCTTTTCCTGCTTAAGTTTAACGTAAAATTACTCGTCATCGCTTGCAATACCTCTTCCGCAATCGGTTTAAGCGAACTTCAGAAATTTTTCAGCATACCGATAATCGGGGTGATAAAACCCGGCGCAAAAGCCGCCATCCGCTCGACGAGAAACGGCAGGGTCGGCGTAATCGGGACTTCCGCTACCATTTCAAGCGGCGCGTATGAAAGGGAGATAAAACATCTAAATAATAATATCAAAGTTTTCGGCCAGAGTTGCCCTTTGTTTGTCCCGTTGGTAGAGGAAAGTTGGCTCGATGGGGATGTTGCGGAAACAATTGCCGCAAAATATTTAGGCCCGCTCAAAAAGAAAAAAATCGATACCCTTATTTTGGGATGCACGCATTACCCCCTTCTTAGGCGGATAATTCAAGACGTAATTGGCAAAACAGTGAAATTGGTCGATTCCGCAGAGGAGACGGCGAAGGAGGCGAAGGACTTATTAGAGGAATGCGGGCTGAAATCCGAAAGCAAAAGAAAGGGAAGTCTAAAGATTTATGTAAGCGATGAGCCGGCTAAAATTTCTGTTTCGGCAAAGAGATTTTTAGGCAGAGGAATAGATTCGGCACAGAAGGTTAAAGATGTTTGAGGTGTCGGTAAGAAGTAGTTTTAGCGGCGCGCATCGGCTGAAGGGTTATCGCGGAAAATGCGAAGAACTCCACGGACATAACTGGGATGTCGAGGTCTCCGTCGGGACGGCGAAATTAAACGACGTAGGCCTTACTTTAGATTTTAAATTATTAAAACAGAAATTAAACGATGTATTGGCCGGGCTTGACCATTGCGATTTAAACAAGCTGCCTTACTTTAAAAAGGCAAACCCCTCGGCGGAAAATATCGCAAGATATATTTATGTAAATTTGAAGAAATCTCTCAAGATAGAAGGGGTTAAATTAAATAGCGTGCGCGTCTGGGAGACGCGAGATTCCTGCGCGACCTATTTTGAATAAATGAACCCCGTACGAAACTTAAATCGACGGGGAGAAAAGAGGGTTTCGTTCGGGGTGAAAGCAGTTGTTTTACTTTCAGGCGGGATAGATTCGAGCACGGCGCTATATTACGCGAAGCATAAAGGTTATGATTGCCGTTGTTTAATCTTCGATTACGGGCAGCGGCATAGAAAAGAGATTGAAAGCGCCAAGAAAGTCGCTAAAGCTTGCAGTGCTAAGTGGCAGGTGGTAAAATTTAATTTATCGTGGAAAGGCAGCGCTCTTTTAGATAAAAAGATTTCGGTTCCGAAAAAAAGAAGTTTGTATAAAATAGGAAGCGGTATCCCGAGGACTTATGTCCCGGCGAGAAATACGATTTTTTTAAGTTTTGCCGCATCCTATGCCGAGGCGATAGGCGCAAAGGCCATATTTATAGGGGCAAACGCGGTCGATTTTTCCGGTTATCCGGATTGCCGCCCTAAGTATTACGAAGTATTTAAAAAGCTTATCAGATGCGGAACAAAGGCCGGCGTTGAAGAAAACGGCATTACGATTTTTACGCCCTTAATTAAAATGACAAAGGCAGAGATAATAAAATTAGGGATGAGGTTAAAAGTGCCGTACGAATTTACCTGGTCGTGTTATAGCGGCGGCAGACACCCTTGTCTTAAGTGCGATTCCTGTATTTTAAGAACAAAAGGTTTTAAGGAGGCGGGATCTATCGATCCCTTAATTAAAGGATGAAGATAATAACAAAACCCCCCTCTGCAAGAATTTCCGAAATTTTTTCGTCTGTACAGGGGGAAGGTATTTATGCGGGAGAACCGCATATCTTTGTCCGTTTTCACGGGTGTAATATGAGTTGCATTTATTGCGATACGCCGAGCGACGGCGCTCCTGAAGAAATGACTTTGAGGGCAGCGATAGATAAAGTGTTAGACTTAAATATGGACAATTTCGTCCGCGCTGTTTCTTTGACGGGCGGCGAGCCTTTGCTATATTCCGGTTTTATTAAATTCCTGATACCGAATTTACGGGAGAAAGGATACGTATTTCACCTCGATACAAACGGCGCGCTTCCCGATAAATTAAAAGAAGTCATAGATTTTGTCGATGTTGTGGCGATGGATATTAAGCCGCCTTCCGCGACGCGCCACACTCCTTTATGGAATGAACATAGAGAATTTTTAATTATCGCAAAGCCAAAGAATGTCTTTATAAAAATCGTCGTAACCGGCGAAACAGATGAGGGCGATTTTAACAGAGCGGTTGAACTGGTAGCGAGCGTCGATAAGAATATACCGTTTATATTACAGCCTGCTTCGCCGTTTGGGGATTTTAATTCGGCACCCGAAAATAAAATTTTGCTTAAATGGCAGAAAGCGGCAAATTCGAAGTTGAAGGACGTAAGGATAATTCCGCAACTTCACAAGAAATGGGGAGTAAAGTGAGAGAGGTTAATGTAAGTAAAATACGGGATATCGTCGCTCAACTTGCAATTGAGGCAAACCTGTTTTTGAGAAAAGACGTTCTACGCGCGCTTAAAAATGCATATTTAAAGGAGAGAAAGCCGAAAGCGAAGAAAATTTTGAAAGCGTTGGTTGAGAACGCAAAAATTGCGGCGGGCGAGAGAATTCCGATTTGCCAGGATACGGGGATGGCGGCGGTATTTTTAGAGATAGGGCAGGGCGTAAAATTGGTTGGCGGAGATTTAGAGAAGGCGATAACCGACGGCATAAGGCAGGGATATAAAAAAGGGTTACTTCGCAAAGCAGTCGTCGCCGATCCTCTGCTAAGGGTGAACACAAAAGATAATGCGCCGGCAGTGATTCATACAAAAATCGTCTCGGGAGATAAAATAAAAATCACGGTTTTACCGAAGGGGTTCGGCAGCGAAAATAAAAGCGCGATAAAGATGTTTAAGCCGACCGATAGCGTAGATAAAATCAAGGAATTTATAGTCGAGACGGTAAAAAATGCGGGCCCTGACGCCTGTCCGCCTTTTGCTGTCGGCGTCGGAATCGGCGGGACTTTGGATAAGGCCTGCATTTTAGCCAAAGAGGCGCTTCTTCGTCCGATAGATAAACGAAACTCAAAAGCACACATTGCAAAGCTCGAGAAGGAATTGTTTAAAAAGATTAATAATTTAAATATCGGCCCGATGGGGTTAGGCGGCATCGCAACCTGTTTAGGAATAAATATCGAGACATTCGCGACTCATATCGCGGGTTTACCGGTCTGTGTCAGCATCTCTTGCCATGCGACTCGAAGCGCCACAAA
>CAZXJX010000071.1:0-2124 GCA_964641235.1 uncultured Planctomycetia bacterium | reverse complement strand
TTCCTTTTAAGGATAAAGAAATCGAAGGTCTAAGGGCAGGCGATGAGGTCTTGCTCGACGGTTACGTCTATACCGCCCGCGACCAGACTCATTTAAGATTGATAAAAGAGATCGCGAGAAAAAAAATGCCGTTTGATTTGAAAGGCCAGGTTATCTATTATGCGGGACCTACTCCGACGCCAAAAGGAAAGGTAATTGGTTCCTGCGGGCCAACAACGAGCAGCAGGATGGATGATTTCACCCCGGCCTTACTTAAGGCGGGGCTTAAAGGCATGATCGGAAAAGGCAGGCGCTCGGAAGAAGTAAGGCGAGCGATTAAAAAATATAAGGCGGTCTATTTTTTAACAATTGCAGGTGCCGGCGCGTATCTTTCAAAGAGGATTGTTGAAACAAAACCGATTGCCTATAAAGATTTAGGCGCCGAGGCGATTTATAGATTAAAGGTAAAGAATTTTCCGGCAATAGTGGGCATAGATTCAAAAGGGCGGTCTCTGTATTAAGTCATTGCGAGCGAAGCGAAGCAATCTAAGATTGCTTCGTCCGCCTTCGGCGGACTCGCAATGACAATAAGAAAGGTCAAACAAATGATTATGCGGCAGGATGGAAGAGGAGCTGAATTTTTAAGAAAGGTAAATATCACGCGGAATTATATGAAATTCGCCGAAGGGTCTTGTCTTATCGAATTAGGCGACACAAAAGTAATCTGTACCGCATCCGTCGACGATAACGTCCCGCAATTTATCAAAGGCAAAGGCACGGGCTGGGTAACTGCGGAATACGCAATGTTGCCCCGCTCGTGCAAAACGCGAGTCCAAGGAGAGGTATCGCGCGGCTCCGTAGGCGGCAGGACTCACGAGATACAGAGATTGATAGGCCGTTCTTTGCGGGCGGTCGCCGATTTGGGCGCGTTAGGCGAGCGCACGATTTGGATTGATTGCGACGTAATTCAGGCCGACGGCGGCACGCGGACCGCGTCGATAACTGGAAGTTTCGTCGCTCTTGCCGACGCATTAGTGGGACTTAAGAAAAAAGGCGTAATAGAAAAATTGCCGATTTTAGATTACGTCGCGGCAACAAGCGTGGGGATTATAAAAGGCGAGCCCGTAATAGATTTGACTTTTGAAGAAGACGCAAGCGCGGATGTCGATATGAATATCGTTATGACCGGCAAAGGAAAATTTATAGAGATACAAGGCACGGCCGAAGGTGAGCCTTTCGAAGAGCCACAGATGCAGAAACTAATCGCACTGGCTAAGAAAGGCATAGTCCAGTTAATCGAAATTCAGAAGAAGGCGTTAGGAAATTTGAGTGTTTGAAATCGTCCTCGCCTCCAGAAACAAAGAGAAGAAAAAAGAGTTAAAAACCATCCTTCGCGACTTAAAAATCAAGGTGTTAGACCTCAACGATTTTCCAGCCGCCCCGAAGATTGAAGAAAATGGCGAGACTTTTGAAGAGAACGCCAAAGCAAAGGTTCTCGCAATAGCCAAGTTCACAAAGAAATTGGCTTTAGCAGACGATTCAGGCTTAGTTGTAAAAGCGCTCGGGCAAAAGCCAGGCGTCCGCTCAGCGAGATTTGCAGGCGAAGGCGCAACGTATGCGGCGAATAATCGTAAGTTGCTAAAATTATTATCAGGCGTTGCAAGGCCTAAGAGGGGCGCAAAATTCGTATGCGTCATTGCAGTCGCCGATAAAAATGGTTTGATAGGAATTGCCAGAGGTGAATGTAGTGGATGGATTACATTTGCTCCGAGGGGTAAGAGCGGCTTCGGATATGACCCCGTTTTTGTTTATCCTCGATACAATAAGACGTTCGCAGAATTAGGGCACAAAATTAAAAATAAAGTCAGCCACCGCGCCAAAGCTTTAAAAAAGGCAAAGTCGATTATTCTGAAGTGCCTTCGAGAACTCCTTTAAGAAGTTTATCCAATAACTTCTTTTGTAAAATCTTATCTATCGGAAACGGTTTAATCGCATATTTCGGATCTTTAAGCGTACCCTTAAGTTTTATGTCTCCTATATAATTTCCTGCTTCGTCTATCAGCCAATCTCTTAAGGGACCCATGCTAGACGGTACCGCTAACAGGTTTTTTGCAAACGCCGCAGTTATTGAAAAATCCAGATTGC
>CAZXJX010000070.1:0-5767 GCA_964641235.1 uncultured Planctomycetia bacterium | reverse complement strand
TCTGCGGGCAAAGGAGAGGGTTGCGTTGCCTCTTGCGCAAAAGTCGTATCCCCCAAAACCAGCAGCAAAACATAAAAAATCAGCCATATTAAAATCTTTAATTTCCTTAATTTATTTTTCATTTTCTCACCTCTATTTTTATCTACCTAATGTTAACGAGGCAGTTTCCGCGCCGTCGGACAAAATTACGGCGTCAGGTAAAATTTGCGTAACCTTCCATTCTTCGATTTGAGTTCCGATTCTTGCCACTTCATCATTTATAATTGCGGTTGAATCCTTGCCTGCCGCTGTTATCCCGGATAATTTAAATTCTTTTCCCTTCTTTTGCGCCATTTTTTTGGAAACGAAAGGATCTCTCTGGACGGCTAAAGGCAATGGCACCTCTTCATCTTTTTTAATTGTCAAATCTATGCCTTTCTCGACTAAAAGCATCGATAGCCCTAAAGCGGTCTTGGCTTGCGGAGCGCCTTCCTTTGCCTGAGAGATCTCAATTTCATGGACGATTAAATAGTCGGATATATCTTCCAATCGGTGCAGATAATTAACTATGCTGGAATATGGACTCGCAAACTTCATATCCAACTGAAGTTTAAGGTATCCTTCTCTCTCCTTATCCATATTCTGACGTATAGATTCGAAATCCACATTTAAACCGTCTGAGCGGCGGGTCATTTCTCCCAAAAGCCGCGATACGGCGCCGACCGAAGGGATCTTGCTTTCATAATTTGATATTTCTTTTAGCACGCCCTCGTATTCCTTACGCAGTTCCTCGACCTCTTTTCTATCCGTTTCAATATCTGGAAATTTAGATTTAACAACCTGAATCTGATCCTGTGTCTTTTGTAAATCATTCTTGAATTTTCTCCATTCAAGAAGATGAGGTCGCAAAAACATAGAATAACCTATAGAGCCGAATAAAATGACGCACAATAATACAGCCAAGGACTTCTGGCGCTTGTCTAATCTATTAAAATAATCTAATATGCCCGTGCCATTCATACGTCCGCCCTTTAATAAACAGGATGCGTAACTATCTCAAAATTATACAACGTCATATCGCCAATGGCGCTCTTCTGAGTGAAGTTAAAGCTTGATTCCCTAAATTTTTTAGATTTGTTTAAGTTATCCATAAGGTTAGATATCGCCTGATTATTTAAGGTCGAGCCATTTACGACCATCTGGTCCTGGTTTACCGACAATTTATTTATCCATATCTCATCCGGCATAAGCGTCGGAAGATGAACCAATGTCTCCGATACCTCTTTGGGTTTGTTGCCTACGGCGATTTTAAGGTATTCTAACCTCGCATCCATTTGCGCTTTTTTCTTTAATAGGCTCTGATGTTCTTTGGCTAAATTCAATTGCTCCGTCTGAAGGCGGCTTAATTGAACTTTAGCCGCTTGTAACTGATTTTTCGCCCCCTTCAATTGCCATTTAGTCTGTTGTGTAAACAAAAACTGCGAGGCAATCCCTATTACTAAAACTATAGATATAACGATAACGACCTTAAAACTTGGACTTCTCAAAAAAGAACCGCCGGTTAATTCTACTTGGCTTTTCTTTGCTTTAGGTATGAGATTTAACCGTTTCATTATTTTATTGTGCTCCCCTTAAAGCCAGTCCCGCTGCCACTCCAAAAGTCGCGCCTATTTCTTTCAAATTCACTTTATTTTTTATATCCTCATCGATTATAAGGCCGCTTAATGGGTCGAAAACTTCCACAGGGATATTAAAACGGCTACGCAAAAAAGAATCTAACCCCTTCAATTTTCCTCCGCCGCCGGAAATTATAATGCGGCTTAAAGCGCGTTCGCTTGAACTGGGTAACTGATTATACAGGTGCTTGTAAGAATGTTCAATATCCACAACCAAATTCTCCAAGCTAGAAGCTAGCGTTCCTTTAAGTGAATTTACATCTTGCCTCTCTGATGCTCGCCCTGTTTTCGTAAGCGCCTCGGGAATGGAAGTCCAATCCTCCAGGCCGTATTGGCATTTCAACTCCTCCGCATCCTTATGCTCGATTTGAAAATAAGTCCTTATGGCTTCGGTAAAAAAATTTCCTGTCGTGGCGATATTCTGAACTAAATAGGCCTCTTGTCCAATAGCGATAGTTAGGGAACTTAAATCGCAGCCGATATCCAGCAATAAAGTTACGTTCTCTTCGTTAGGCGGCGAGAAATAACAGAGCCCTGCAAATAAAGCTAAAGGGCTCGGCTCAGCAGCAAGGACGTTTAATCCCGCATCGCTTACTTCCTTCATCTTCTTAAAAACTACATCCTTAGATACGATTGCTACTAAAACCTTATTCTCGCTAGTCGAATCTCCCAATATTTCATAATCTAAACAGTAATCATCCATCCTGCGAGGGTTCACCTTTAAAGTCTGCCCTATTTCCCAACGAATGGCGCCATCGATTTCGGAAGATGGCATAGCAGGTAATTTTAAAAAGCGAATCTGGACCTCTTTTGCTGAAAGGCCAATTACCGCTTCGCCCTTTAAATTATTTTCTTGAGCTAAATCCCTGACCGTCCCTTTAACCTCATTTGAAGGTTTGCTGCTAATCTTTACAAGCTGAAGCTGCCCGTCATTTTTGGCAAGCTGAATTATTTTTATCTGGGAACTCCCTATATCTATACCAACCGGCAAGAACTCCCGCGGCAGCCGTTTCGACTCGAGTTGAGTTTCGCCCTTAGGCCCCCTGCCTCCACCTGCGCCAAAAAGCGCAGAAACTTTTTCTGCCGCAACGGGCGTTTTCTTTTTACGTTCGAATATGCTCTTTATAAGTCCGGGTTCAGGCGACGCGTCCTTGCTCAAATTTTACCTCGCATCTTTGAGTTTTTGTTATCACTTCTTCGGTCAGATTAAAATAATCCTCTGCCCCAGGCGAATTCGGGTCATAAACGTGAATCGGTTTCTTGTATATCGGCGCTTCACAGAGCTTGACGTTATTACGGATAACCGTGTTAAAGACCATCTCTTTAAAATAATCGCGTATCTGCTGAAGCATCTGTTTGCTTATTTTTGTCCTCGTATCATATAGCGTGGCTAATATGCCGAGTATTTGTAAATCAGGATTCAGGCGCTCGCGCACTATTTCTACAGTAGAAAAAAGCTCCCTCATCCCTTCCAATGAATAATAATGAGTCTGAAGGGGTATCAAAATCGAATCTGCGGCTACAAGCGCATTTATCGTTATGAGGTTTAAACTTGGGGAACAATCGAAGAAGACGAAATCGTATTCTTTTGTAAGAAACAATTTCCTCACAGCAATTCTAAGCAAGCTCTCCCTGCCCAATAAATTTGCCAATTCCAATTGTGCGCCGGAAAGCAATGTGTTTGCTGCTGCGATGTCGAGCCTATCGACGCTGGTACGTTTAATTATTTGCGCAAGCGCGACATTATTGATTAAAACATCATAGACGGTTTTCTCAAGATTATCTATATCCACACCTAATCCTAAACTTGCGTGTGCCTGAGGGTCTAAATCTACGAGTAGGACTTTGTACCCTTTATGGGCGAGGTAGGCGGATAAATTTACGGCGGTTGTGGTCTTGGCGCATCCGCCCTTTTGATTAACGACGGCGACGACTTGCCTGCTTACCATAATTAATTTGGGCCCTTCGGCAGGGGCTTCGGCATCTGATGAGTCAGATGAATTGGCTCTCGAAACTTCGGGGGGCGCCTCTTTTGCTTTAAATCTTTTTAATATCTTCTTTAATTCATCCAACATCTCGTTCCCCCCTCTTTTAGAAAACCTCGCACATCTTAAGGCGAGAAAAATTGACGGCGGATTAACCTCAAATTGTATCCTTTTCTTCTCAGCTCCTGTATCTTATTCAGCCGCTTACGGATTTCTTCCTTATCATAGAGGCGTTTGTTGCCGTGCTTATCAGCGATTGACAACAGGCCCATATTGGTATAATAATTGATGGTCGGCTTCGATAAGCGATATAACTTCGCTATTTCCTCTAAGGTTATCAGATTGCTTTTTATTTCTCTCATTTTAACCTTCCTCTTAACTTAATAACAAATAATGTATATGTTATAACATTATAGAAAATGTTGAGTTGTATAATATATGTTAATTTGTCCTTTGTCAAGCAAAAAATATAGGGGACGTCCCCTATACTATCACAACAGGAATGAGGCCGCCTTTCCTCGAGATATTTACCACGGGCTCAATGGAACACCTGCCTAAAAAGGCGATGCCGGAATCGGATGACGCAAAACCGGAGACTTCGTAATTCTTCTCCGCCGTCACACTTCCGTCCTCATTCAATACGGGAAATTTTTCTTCCTTTACTTCGGCATATTCCTGGACGACGTGCGTGCGTCCTTCTTTAAACGCTTCCTCCAGCGCCTTCTTCCATTCAACGGCTTTTACAAACCTTCCTAAAATTACTCCCTCGCCGCCGTACGCCCGATTCGGCTTTATTATCAAATCGTCCTTTCGCTTCTCGATGAATTTCGAAAGTTCGATATCTTCGCCTTTCGGCCCAATTGTTTTTCTTTCCCAGATTAAACGCGTCCAGACCACGTATTTCTTGAACGTCTTCCTTTGCGAAGGAGCAAAATATTTCGCATATTCATCGTCGGTAAAAATCTCCAACGTGCTCTTATGGTCGAATTCGCCCCCGATGGATGAGACAACCTGATTTTTCTTAAACGCCTCCTTCAATGCATCCACCTTGGCACCCTCGTCCTCCATCTCGTGCAATTCATCTATTGAACAGTCTCTATAAATTATATCTATGGGCGTATCCCTAAAATAGACTTCGCCGTTTTGTAACGTAAGTTCTCTCGGGTCGGTCGCGAATGCCAAAATGCCTTTGCTTCTTAAATAATTTGCGACGAATGCGTATTCGTCCGTCCCGTCAAGGCAGCGTTGGTCCTCGATGAAAGCCACGTTGGCGCGCGGCCTGCCTATCTTCTGCGCATGCTCGGTTATGGTCTCGAACAACAGTTCGCGAACATCGTCCTGCATCGTGAATTCGACGTTGCGAATGTGGCTGCGGAAAATCGGAAGGATAATATCTTCTATAATGCCGGTCGCTGCGGGAATATAATGCACGCCGCCGACGCCGACGGAGTTCGTCTCGATAAATCTAAACGAGCCTTTCCAGTCAGGGTTAGAAAAAATGGCGTTTGCATCTATTCTATCGAATACGGTTTGCGGATTCTGGTTGCCGCTTCTATATATCTCGAAGAACCATTCCTCTTCTCGAGGGGTTAACGTCAGGATTTCCCTTGCGGTGGGCTCATTATAATATACCTTCGCCACTCGCTGAAGGGCATCTTTCATATCCAAACAAACTTTATGGAAAAATTTCTTCTGTTCCTTTGTAATCAGCCACGGACGAATGCGGACATTTACGATACGCGGCTCTCCTTTCTCGTTATAAATCACCATGCCGCGCTTTAACGACTCTTCCTTCAATTTATCGAAGAGTCGTTTTACCGTCGCTCTCGGCAACCTTAATAAGATTTCATTTAATCTCTCCTGTATCGCCTTTATATCGCGTTTCATTTTTCATAGATTATACCAAATAGAATATCTCAAGTAAAGGGGACGTAAAGAAATAGGGACGGTTCTGATGCTAATCGGAGAGGTGTCCCCTGTCTAAGGATAAAGGGGACACCTCTCGCTTTGGCAGTAGAACCGTCCCTAAAGTTATGATATAATTGCTTGCTATGAAAGAGATGTTGAAAGAAGGAATAAAATATCTGAAGCGTAAAGGCGTTGATTACGCTGATATCCGCTTTGTAA
>CAZXJX010000069.1:0-5780 GCA_964641235.1 uncultured Planctomycetia bacterium | reverse complement strand
ATGGAGATGAGGACGCTTCCGATAGGGTTGGAATCGTTTAAGAGTATGTATTCGACTGATTGGAACCTGCTTATGGCGGGTTCGGTTATGGCAATGGTTCCTATAATTTTGCTCTTCCTCTTCAATCAGAGGTACTTCATCGAGGGGGTAAAACTCAGCGGAATAAAAGGATAATGCGAGGCACATTCATTACTATCGAAGGGCCTGAGGGTTCAGGTAAGTCGACCCAATCGAAATTGCTCTGCAATTTTTTGCGGCGTCGGGGCTATAAAGTGCTTCATACGAGGGAACCGGGCGGAACGAGGATATCCGAGGCGATAAGAAAGATACTCTTGAGCAAGGGCAATAAAAATATGACGAGCGCTTGCGAGCTATTTCTTTTTTTGGCTTCACGGGCGCAGATCGTAGACGAAGTAATAATGCCCGCCCTTAAGAAAGGGCACGTAGTGGTGTGCGATAGATTTCAGGATGCGACCGTCGCTTATCAGGGTTACGGCGCGGGCTTGGATTTAAAATTGATTGAAGAGGCAGGAAGAACGGCGGCGAAGGGCCTTAAACCTGACCTCACGATACTATTGGACGTCGGACCGAAGAAAGGATTGTTGCGGGCAGGCAGAAAAGACAGAGTCGAACTTAAGTCCTACGGATTTCATCAAAGGGTAAGGCGCGGGTATTTGACATTGGCGAAGCGGCAACCGAAGCGGATCGTATTAATCCGTGCGAACGGGAAGATAGACGACGTTCAGAGTAAAGTTAGAAAAGCGGTGTTAAATGTCATTTAGCGATGTAATCGGCCAGAGGCTGGCTATCGATTTGATAAAGCGCGCTATCGCAGAAAAACGCCTTGCGCATGCCTATCTTTTTATCGGCCCCGACGGTGTCGGGAAAACACTCCTTGCTAAAATTTTAGCGCAGTCGTTAAATTGCGAAAGCGAAAATATGGACCCTTGTAATGAATGCGTTTCCTGTAAGAAGATAGGGGGCAATAACCATCCGGATGTCGGATGGATTTATCCCGAAGGTAAATCATTGCAGATTAAAATAGATTCGATCCGTCAGGTTCAGCAGGTGCTGGCGCTTAAGCCCTATGAGGGAAAAGCCAAAGTATACATAATCGACGGGGCGGACCATATGACGGAGGAAGCGGCGAATTGTTTGCTGAAGACATTGGAAGAACCGCCGCAGGGTTCCACCTTAATTTTATTGGCTTCAAATATATCCAGGTTATACCCCACGGTTATCTCCCGATGTCAAAAGATACCCTTTTATCCGTTGGGCGAGGAGCCGGTTAAGAAAGAAATTATGCGAAGATACGGAATGGACGAAAAGAAGGCCTCGTATATTTCAAGATTTTCAGAAGGGCGTTTAGGAAAAGCCATCGAAGCGGTCGAGGACGAGGCTTTTATCAAAAGGGACAAGATAGTGGACGAATTTATCTCGCCGAGGAGATTGGGCTACGAAGAACTTTGGCTGTATCACGAACCGAGGGAAAAAGTCAACGATATCCTAAATACGCTCGCCGTATATTTCAGGGATTTACTTATCTTTAATCTCTCGAGGGATTTTGACCTTTTGGTCAATTTAGATAAGGCAGACGAAATCCTGCGAAATTCAAAGAGGTATTCGGTTGAGAAATTGGAAGAGATAATCGAGAGGATACTCGCTACCCAGGATTTAATACGCAGCAATGCGAATATCAAGATAGCCCTGTCCTCTATGAGGCTTAATATAACTTAGGCACAAGGAGGATTAAATTGTACGAGGTCGTTCAGGTCAGGCTAAGGGAAGGCGGCAAGATTCAATATTACGAGACCGCTCAGTTAAAACCCAAGATAGGCGAGTACGTGATCGTTGAGGCGGACAGGGGGCTGGATTACGGCGAAGTGATTTCGGAGGCTGAGATGGTCGCCGATATAGTTTTGGAAGAGCCCCTTCGTAAGATATTGAGGATAGCGGCAAAGGCCGATTTGGAGCAGATTAAAAAGAACCGCGAGAAGACAAAAGAGGCATTCACGACTTGCCAGAAGAAAATTCAGGAGCACGCCTTAAAGATGAAATTAATAGAGGCGGAATATTCCTTTGACAGGTCAAAATTGTTATTCTATTTTACCGCCGAGGGACGGATTGATTTCCGGGAATTGGTAAAAGATTTAGCCCGGATTTTCAGAGCAAGGATTGAATTAAAGCAGATAGGCGTCCGTGACGAAGCGCGCCTGCTCGGCGGTTTTGGGCCGTGCGGCAAAGCTCTTTGTTGCGCAACTTTTTTGAAAGACTTCGAACCCGTAACCATAAGGATGGCGAAGGAACAGAATTTACCGCTTAATCCTGCGAAGATATCCGGCGTTTGCGGCAGGCTTATGTGTTGTTTGGGATATGAGCATAAATTATATTTGGAACTTCTGAAAGGTCTTCCTAAGGAAGGCGAAAAGATAGAGGTGGAAGGCGGCGGCGGCAAGGTCTTGTCCGTAAATGCGTTAAAACGTTCCGTCACCGTAGATGTCGGAGAAGGAAGACAGGTTGAAGTCCAATGCAGATGTCCCAGGGGTTGTTCCCTCCATCGACGTGGTCCGATTGTCGCCTAGAAAAAAGGGACACATCCCATTTTCAAGATGATCTTTTAAATAAATAGGATGTGTCCCTAATTAAAAATATGGGCAAATTTTATATTACCACTTCCATATATTATGTTAACGCCAAACCTCACATAGGGCACTGTTCCGAGAGTTTTGCCTGTGACACTTTGGCGCGTTATCATCGGCTTAAAGGCGACGACGTCTTCTTTTTGACCGGAACCGATGAACACGGCCAGAAGATTGCGAAAGCGGCCGCCGAGGCGCAACTTACGCCCAAGGAATTCGTCGATTCGGTCGTAACGCATTCCATCAAGTTATGGTCCGACCTTTCGATATCCTATGATGATTTTATAAGGACAACCGAAGAGCGCCACATAGAGGCCGTGCAGCTGGTTTTAAAAAAACTAAACGAAAACGGCGAACTTTATGAATCCGAATATAAGGGTTGGTATTGCACTCCGTGCGAGACTTTCTGGCCGAAGAACCAACTCGAGGACGACATCTGTCCCGATTGCAAAAGAAAGGTCGAGGAGATCTCGGAGACGAACTGGTTTTTGAGAACGTCAAAATATCAGGAATGGCTCAAGAAATATATAGAAACACATCCCGAGTTTATTAAACCCGTTACGAGAAGAAATGAGATATTAAGTTTTTTGGAACAGCCTCTGCAGGATTTGTGCATCTCACGGCCCAAGTCTAGATTGGAATGGGGAATACCGATTCCGTTCTCGGCAGAACACGTTACGTATGTTTGGGTTGACGCGCTCATTAATTATATTTCCGCGATAGGTTATGTCCGCAATGAGGAAAAATTCAAAAAGTTCTGGCCGGCGGACGTCCACGTAATCGGAAAGGATATCATAAGATTTCACGCTATTTATTGGCCGATAATCCTGCACGCGATAGGGCTTACGCCGCCAAGGACAGTCTTCGCGCATGGATGGTGGTCTATAGGAAAACCGGGGGAGAAAATGTCGAAGTCGAAAGGTGATGTTGTTGACCCCGTTAGCGTCGTGAATAAATATGGTGCCGATGCCCTACGATATTTTCTATTGAGGGAAGTAACATTCGGCTTAGATGGAGTTTATTCTGAAGAGGCATTGGTGGGCCGCCTCAATACGGACTTGGCCAACGACTTGGGCAATTTATTGAATAGGACATTGACGATGATAGAAAAATATTTTCACGGCGTAATCCCGAATCAATACGAGATCGGTTGTGCCGAAGATGACGAGGCGTTGAAGAAAATGGCGCAAGAACTGCCCAAGAAAATAGACGGTTTTATGGGTGAGTTGGATTTCGCGGGCGCATTAGCCGCGATATGGGAATTGATTAACAAAGCAAATAAATATATCGAAGTTCAGGCGCCGTGGTCGCTCGATAAACAGGGCGAGATAAAAAGGCTCGGCAGCGTCATATATAATCTGGCCGAGGTCCTGCGAATTGTTGCGATTTCAGTTTCGCCGTTTATTCCGAAGGCCGCCGAAAATATGTGGAGCCAATTAGGCGTTTCCGCGCCCCTTAAATCGGCGCGGGTTTCCGATGTGGAAAAATGGGGTTTGATAAAGCCGGGCGTAAAAATAAATAAAGGCAAACCTTTATTCCCTCGTATCGAATAGGATGAAAAAAGTAATTTATCTCGACAATAACGCAACGACGCCGTTGCATCCCGACGCATTAAAAGCGATGTTGCCGTATTATAAGGATAGTTATGGCAACGCCTCGAGCGTCCATTTTAAAGGAAGAGAAGCGAAGAAGGCCTTGGAGGATGCCAGGGGAGCAGTCGGCGATTTATTAGCCACCGAATCGGTGGATATTGTATTTACGTCGGGCGGGACCGAATCTGACAATTTCGCGGTTAAGGCAGTTGCATTCGCGAATAGAGATAAACGCGACCATATAATTACTTCTTCAGTCGAACATTTAGCGGTTGCGTCAACTTGCAAATATTTGGAGTCGCAGGGATTTAAAGTGACATTTTTGCCCGTCGATAAATATGGAGTTGTGGATTTGGATGCATTGAGAAACTCCATTTCCTCAAAGACTATTTTAGTTTCGATAATGCATTCAAATAACGAGGTGGGGACGATACAGCCGATTGCAGAGATCGCAAAGATAATAAAGGAGAAAGGTATATACTTTCATACAGATGCCGTGCAATCGTTCGGAAAAGTCCCGCTTAACGTCGAGGAATTGGGCGTGGATTTATTATCGGTTTCGGCTCATAAGGTTTATGGGCCGAAAGGAGTGGGCGCTTTGTATATTAGGAAGGGCGTTAAGATAGAGCCGTTTCATCACGGTGGGCACCATGAACGTTCGTTACGTGGGGGAACGGAGAACGTCCCATGCATCGTGGGTTTTGCGAAAGCAGTTGAGATCGCCAAGCACCAAATGAAAGAGGAATCCGAAAAAATTCGCCGGTTAAAAGATATGTTGCATAAAGGCTTGACGGATAGATTGGACGGAATACATTTAAACGGGCATCCCACAAATCGCCTTGCGGGAACGCTCAATTTATCTTTTGAGGGAGTCGAAGGCGAGTCGTTGTTGATAAATTTTGATTTAAAAGGAATTTGCGCCTCCACAGGTTCTGCGTGTTCGGCCGGTTCAACAGAACCCTCCCACGTATTGCTTGCGATGAAAATAGATCCCCAATTAGCCCAAGGGTCGGTCAGGTTTTCTATCGGCGTCTTTAACTCTAAAGAAGAGATAAATTACTGCCTGGAAGAAATCCCGAAGATAGTAAAGAGATTGCGAAAGATCTCTGCGCTTAGCAAATGATGAGGCTCGTCGATACCCATTGCCATTTAGACTTCGCAGCTTTTGATTCCGATAGGGAAGATGTCATCAAAGAGGCATCTGAAGCCGGCGTTAAATTCATAATCAATATCGGCAGTAGCCTCGAAGGAACCAGGAAATCGGTAGCCCTCGCGGATAAATATGACTCAATTTATGCCTCCGTGGGGATACATCCTCATGATGCGAAAGAATTAACCGACGATGCGCTCGCAGAACTTAAGAAATTGGCAACACATAAGAAAGTCGTTGCTATCGGTGAAGTAGGATTGGATTATTACAGGAATTTATCGCCTAAGGAAATCCAGAAGGAGGCTTTTAGGAAATTTATCGGGTTAGCCAAAGAGACAAGCCACCCTTTAATAATCCATTGCCGGGAGGCTAAGGAAGACCTTTTAAAGATATTAAATG
>CAZXJX010000068.1:0-5794 GCA_964641235.1 uncultured Planctomycetia bacterium | reverse complement strand
GAGCCCATAGACCCCATAATGAACCTCGAATCCGTAACCGAAATAACTACCCTTTTACCGTCGAGTGCCCCCACTCCGGTCAGGCATGCATCAGAAAGTCCGGTTGCGATTTGATCCTCCTTTATCTTCTCTTCATAAGTGCGCGGCCCTTTAAAAAGCAGAGGATCCATCGGCTTCAAATTCGTATCCCGTTCTTCAAAACTGCCCGAATCCAGAAGCACGGCGATACGTTCTTGCGCGGTGAGGACGAAGTGGTAGTTGCATTTGGGGCAGACCTTCATATTCTCCTCAAGGGCTTTATTATAGATTATCTCCCCGCAATCTTCGCATTTAGTCCATAAGCCATCGGGGATCTCTTTCCTTTTTGAAACTCTTACGATCGTATATTTTGGTTTTCCGAATATTGCCATATTATTCTAATTTATTTATCACTAGACCCGAAAGCGGTTTCGGATAAAAATATGTGGTTTTGTGGGGCATCCTCTCGCGGCATTGAGCGATCTTATTTACCTCTTCGAACAAGGGTGGATTCAAGAAAAATGCCGCTCTATTTTTGCTTGCACCAACCCAATCAAAAGCGCATTTAGGGTCCCTTGTGTAATTAATCGCTTCTTCGGCCTCCTTGCCTTTCATCCCGAAGGCCTTTCCAAAAATCAGGTTATGTAAAATAACTACGTCGAGTTTTCTCCACCGAAGAGAGCGTTTCGCCTTTATAAAATTATGGACGGCTCTTTGTCTTAACGACAAACATAGGTAGTTTTTCCCGCCTAAATATACGCCGAAGATATGTTTGCCCTTTGTCTCCATAAAGGAGAACATCTTGCTTTTATCCGCAACTCTTATTATATCAAAAAAACCTTTAAGTTTAGCCATATTTTTTCTAAAATCCGCTATAGAAATCCCCTCGACCATCCTATGGGTAGGCAGAATGGTAAGCCCATTTTTATCCGATGTGGCAAAATAGGTCATCACATAATCATAATTTTTGAATTTTTCAGGATTTAGTCTTCGCATTGCTCTACGCAATTTGAGCGCTACCTCGTATCTGTGATGTCCGTCGGCAATCAACGCCTGTTTACTTCCCATCAGGCGAACCAATTTCGCTATCTTTGCCCTTTCGGTCATTCGCCAAACTTTATGCCTTACTTTTTCGAATTCTATATCGATTATCGGTTTATGCGTCCTTATGTAATTGGTTAGAATCCCGCTTATTTTATTATTGTCGTCGGAAAAAACCGAAAATATAGGGCTCAAATTTGCCCTTACTTCTTTTATCAATCTAAATCTGTCTTCCTTCGGGCCGGCAAATGTGCGTTCATGCGGCAGGAAACACTTTGGGCCTTCCTCCTCTAATTTAGCTAAAGAGATAAAACCCAGCCGCCTCATCCTCTTGCCGCTATGAGTATATTCCTGGTTGTAAATATATATCGAAGGGATTTTATCCTTGATTAGTATATTATCCTTAAGCCATTGCTCAAAAAATCTTTTTGCTCTCGTATATTTATTGTCGGCGTTAGAGTCTTTCGCAGTCGTCTTGCCCAAAATTATACGTATGAAATTATAAGGGTGGACGTTATAATAACGTTTTTGCTGTTGGGGATTAATTATATCGTAGGGCGGGGTGACAACTTTTGATAAGCCGTCTATCAAATCACGATTGTATAAAATGCCTTTAAAAGGTTTAACTATCGCCATATCTTTATTAATCCAACGAACGTCGCTCCGACGAAATCGGCAAGTATATCCAAGAGGTCGGCAATTCTATTTTTCACGAACAATTGATGGAATTCGTCGCTGGCGCCGTAGAGCGTCGCCAATACAATGGCCAAAATTATTATGCTGCCCTTCGATAATTTCGCTTTCGATCCTACGAAAGCACGAATTAGAAGATAGCTTAATACGCCGTACTCCATGGCATGCAATATCTTGTCGAAGAACGGAATCTCTATCCTTACCGGAATCGGCTGCGGTATTGAGGAATATATAAAAATTAAAATACAATATACAATTACAGGAAGCCAGAATTTGGTAAATTTTTTTGTTGTCTCTTTCACTTAAACAAATCTTTCAACTTATTCATAAATGACTGCGACTTTGGAAAAACATCCTCCCCCGAGGTTCGTGCAAGCTCTTCGAGGAGGCGCCTCTGTTCGGCGTTTAAATTCGTCGGCGTCTCAACGACGATACGCACATGTTCATCCCCATGCCCGTGGTCGTGAAGGCTTGGCACGCCTTTGCCCTTTAACCTAAAAATCTTACCGCTTTGAGTGCCGGCAGGGACCTTCATCTTAACTTTACCTTCCAAAGTCGGGATATCTATTTCGGTTCCCAATGCTGCCTGAACTATTGATATCGGAACTTCGCAATATATATCGCTATTGTGGCGCTCAAAAATTTCATGCGGTTTTACGTAAACGATAACGTAGAAGTCTCCTCGCTGCCCTCCTCGTAAACCCGCTTCGCCCTCTCCGCTTATCCTCAGCCTCATGCCGCTTTCGATTCCGGCAGGAATCTTTACGTTTATTTTTCTCTCAACGACAACTCTGCCTGTTCCTTTACATTTCTGGCACGGTTTTTCTATGATAGCCCCTTCGCCTTGGCATCTTCCGCAAGTGCGCGAAAAGAAAAAGCCGAAACCGTGGGAGGTGCTTATCTGCCCTGCTCCGCCGCAGTCCGGACATTTTATTTTACCGTGTCCCGGCGCAGCGCCTTCACCTTTACAGCTCGGGCAAATTTCATGCCGCGGTATCACAAAATCTTTTGTCGTCCCAAACGCGGCCTCTTCAAACCTAATTTCTAAATCATATTGAAGGTCTGAGCCGCGGCGCCTCCTCGTCCTTCTTGTGCCGCCAAACAGCCCAAATCCTTCAAATATATCTTCGAAGATGCTGCCGCCTATTCCTAAATCTTCAAATATGCTTGAAAAATCCGCGCCTCGAAATATATCTTCGTAAGTATAACGCGAATCTATGCCCGCATGCCCAAACTGGTCGTACTGAGAGCGCTTCTGCGGGTCGGATAACACGGCGTATGCCTCGGATATCTCCTTAAATTTCTCCTCGGCTTCCTTCTTGTTGGCGGGATTTCTATCGGGATGATGTTTTAAGGCGAGTTTTCGATATGCCCTTTTAATGTCCTCGGCAGAGGCATTTTTATTGATGCCTAATATCTCGTAATAATCTCTCTTCTGTGCCACATTGCCTCATTAAGTGATAGGGACAGTCCCTGTGCTAATCGGAAGGGTGTCCCTTTTATCCTTATGTAGGGGACACCCTTAGCTTTGGCTTAAGGGACTGTCCCTGCTTTATTTGTCTTTATCCTCATCGTCGACTTTGTATTCCGCGTCGACTATATCGTCTTTTTTGCCTTTCCCTTGCGAGCCGCCTTCGCCCTTCTCTTCTTTTTCTTCCGGCTGCTGAGGGCCTGCTTTCTTTTGCGATGCGGACTTATAAATCTCCTCGGCCAATTTGTAAGAGGCCTGAGTCAATTCTTCCATCGCCTTTTTAATCGCCTCTGTATCTGTGCCTTTCAAGGCTTCTTTTAACTCGCTTAATTTTCCTTCTATCTTTTCCTTGTCATCTTTACTGACTTTATCGCCGTAATCCTTTAAGGATTTCTCCGTCGCATAAATTAAATTTTCCCCCTGATTACGAACCTCGACTTCCTGCCGCCTCTTTTCATCCTCTTTCGCGAACTGCTCCGCCTGCTTTATCATATTATCGATCTCTTCTTTTGAGAGTTTCTTAGGCGCGGTTATCCTAATAGATTGCTCTTTGCCTGTGCCTAAATCTTTCGCGTTGACATGAACGATACCATTGGCATCTATATCGAAAGTAACCTCAACCTGCGGTATCCCTCTTGGGGCAGGCGGAATACCGACCAAATCGAATCGGCCGAGCTCGACATTACCATCTGCCATCGGGCGTTCGCCTTGTAGCACCCTTATAGTAACCGCCGTCTGATTATCGGCTGCGGTTGAAAATATCTGGCTCTTCCTCGTCGGAATCGTCGTATTTCTTTCGATCAATTTCGTAAATACGCCGCCTAACGTTTCGATTCCCAACGACAATGGCGTAACGTCCAGAAGCTGGATATCTTTAATCTCGCCTTTTAATGCGGCCGCCTGTATCGCAGCACCTAACGCGACGCACTCCATAGGATCAACGCCGCGCTCTATCTTTTTTCCGACGTAATCCTCGACAAATTTTTGGACTATAGGCATCCGCGTAGGACCACCAACTAAGATTATCTTAGCGATATCAGTCGGCGAAAGTTTCGCATCCTCAAGCGCCATCTCCATAGGCTTGTGACATCTGTCAATTATCGGCATTACCAGTTCCTCGAGTTTGGCGCGGGTGATCGAATGCGTGAAATGTTTTGGGCCTGTCGCATCTGCGGTAATAAACGGAAGGTTTATATCAGTCGTTAAAGTGCTCGATAATTCCACCTTCGCTTTTTCCGCGGCTTCACGAAGTCTCTGTATTGCCATTTTGTCATTCCGCAGGTCGATGCCGTTTTCGCGCTTAAACACACCGACTAAATATTCGATTAACGCATTATCCATATCGGTGCCGCCCAATTGCGTGTCTCCGCTCGTCGCCAAAACTTCGAAACCGCTTGTCTTCTGTTCCTTGTCATACCACATATCCATTATCGTGACATCGAGCGTCCCGCCGCCGAAATCGAAGACCATAATTTTAATCTCTTTCTCTGCCTTGTCGATTCCGTACGCAAGGCACGCCGCCGTCGGCTCATTTATGATGCGCAGGACTTTTAAACCAGCTATCTCGCCCGCATCTTTGGTCGCCTGTCTCTGATTATCGTTAAAATAAGCGGGGCAAGTTATAACCGCTTCGGTTACGGTATCGCCTAAATATGTCTCGGCGTCTTGTTTAATCTTCTGTAATATAAATGCCGATATCTGCTGCGGTGTGTACTCTTTTCCGTAAGTTTTAAATTTAAAGTCCGTCCCCATCTTTCTCTTCGCCGCCATAATCGTGCCTTCGGGATTTATAGCAGCTTGCCGTCGGGCAGGTTCGCCCACTAAACGCTGGCCGTCCTTCGTAAACGCAACGTACGAAGGAAATGCCTTACCGCTAGCAACTCCTGCTCCTTCGGCAGAAGGAATTATAACCGGCCGGCCCACCTCCATTATCGCCGCCGCCGAATTAGAAGTTCCCAAATCTATTCCTATAACTTTTGCCATTTTTGCCTCCTATTTAACATTCGCATGTATCATCTTTCTCCGGCGATTTGCCTTCGATAATGTCTTCTGATTTTTTCTTCGCCACTTTTACAACCGCCGGCCTTAAGATTTTGTCGTTTAAGCCGTATCCTTTTCGCAATACCTCGACAACCGTATGTTCGGGATATTCATCCGTTTCGATATGCATAACTGCCTCGTGTTTTTCGGGGTCAAAGGGTTGCCCCGCCGGATCGATTTTAATCAATCCTCTCTCCTCAAGCGCCTCCTGAAAATGCTGCCGTATCATCTCGACACCCTGAAGCAACGTCTTGGAGTCGTTTGAATTCTTTGCGGAATCAACTGCCCGTTCAAAATCGTCCAATATATTCAGAAGTCCGATTATTAAACCTTCGTTAGCATATTTTATAAAATCTGACTTTTCGCGGTCTAATCTCTTTTTATAATTCTCGAAATCCGCCTGTAAACGCAACAGTTTATCGAAATATTCATCCGCCTTCGCCGCTTTTTCCTTTAAGGCGTTCAATTCTTCTTCCGGAATTTTTATTTTCTTTTTATGTGTCGGCTGTAGTTCTTTTTCTAATGGTTCGC
>CAZXJX010000067.1:0-5851 GCA_964641235.1 uncultured Planctomycetia bacterium | reverse complement strand
CCCCGAAGTCCACAGAAGAACGACTGCCCGTGAAATTTTAGAACAGGCCGGCGGAAAATTAGATGCTTTCGTAGCTGGCGTTGGAACAGGCGGCACGATTACAGGCGTAGGAGAAGTGTTGAAAAAAGAACTTTCGCAGGTTAAAATATACGCTGTCGAACCCGCTACTTCTGCCGTGCTTTCAGGAAAAGAACCCGGTCCTCATAAGATACAGGGAATCGGGGCGGGATTTATCCCTGAAGTATTAAATAGAGGAATAATAGACGAGGTTATTACCGTTACGGATAACGATGCATTCCAGACTTCAAAACGGATTGCAAAAGAAGAGGGAATTTTTGTCGGAATCTCGGCAGGCGCTGCTTGCTGGGCTTCGTTAAAAATTGCTAAGGTTTTCGGCGAAGGGAAAAGGATTGTGACTATCTTTCCAGATACCGGCGAGAGATATTTTAGCATGGAAGAATATTTTTAATCTAATGTCTAATGGGGACGTTACACTTAGGGACACTCCACTTGACTGGACTGTCCCCAAATGGAACGTCCCCTTACGTACCACCTCGTAGGTGGGTTGGAAAGAGGAGGTTGTTATGGCAGACGAGAGAGTCGATAAACCTACTAAACCGGAAGATTTTAAGGCGATAGGTTTTATTCCGCAGAGGCAGAAGAATACATTTACGGTGAGGCTTCGCGTCCCCGGCGGCAGATTGCAAGCGGATAAATTGATTAAGATGGCGCACCTCGCAAAGAAATATGGCAGCGGCGATATTCATGTTTCGGTACGCCAATCGGTCGAATTGCTTTATGTGCCGTTGGATAAAAAAGAGGCTCTTGAGAAGGAGATGAAGGAATTGGGCGTTGAACTTGCTTCCTGCGGAAGGCGGGTCCGCGTTCCGACGGCATGCGGCGGATGCGAGTATAATCCGCGCGGTTGGACGGATACGGTCAGTATATCCAAAAAGATAGACGATAAATTTTTTATGCATCCTATGCCGCATAAATTTAAGATAGGCGTAACCGGTTGCCCCATAGACTGTATGAGGACGAGGGAGATGGACTTAGGATTTCAGGGAATTGCCGAGCCTAAATTGATACCGGATAAATGCACGGGTTGCACGCTTTGCGTCAGGGCTTGCCAGGACCAGGCGCTGCATATGGATGCGGAAGGCAAATTGCCTGTCAGGATTTGGGAAAATTGCACTTCCTGCGGCGACTGCATTAGAGTTTGTCCTGTTGATGCGATGGTCGTCGCTAGAGTGGGACATATTGTAAATGTCGGCGGAAAGCATGGCAAACATCCGCGCGCCGCAACGCCGGTCGCTAAATTTTTGCCCGACGAAAAGATATTCGAGGTCATCGAAAAGACCATTGCTTGGTACGAAAAACACGGCAAGAAAGGCGAAAGAATCGGAACTACCTTTGATAGAGTAGGGTTAGATAGTTATAGAGAATTTATGAAAGATACATTCGGCGAATGCGCACTTACAGAAAATGATTTGAAAAAACCCGGCATATGGCATACATACTGGTCGAATACATGGTGGGTTGCCCCGCCACAAAGAGAGGCGGGCAAGTAAGAAATGAGCGAAGCGTATAGCGTCGATGAAATTTTGGATTTGAGGGGAACGCCATGTCCTTTGAATTATGTCAAGACGAAATTAAAACTTGAAGAGATGGGAGAGGGGAAGGTCCTTGAGATTATCATTGATGATGGCGAACCGATTCGTTCTGTCCCGCGCTCCATCAAGGATGACGGCCATAAGATTATTGACGTAAAACCGGAAGGCGAAGCGGCGTTTAAACTATTTATAAGGAAGGTATAAATTGAGCTACGTTAAAGGATTAAAATGCAGGGAATGCGCAAGGGAATATCCTAAAGAGGCGCTCTTTGTCTGCGAATATTGTTTCGGCTCCTTGGAGGTGGACTATGACTACGCTGCGATAAAAAGGAAGTTGACGCGCGAGGTAATCAAATCGCGCTCGCAAGACCTGTGGCGATATCAGGAACTATTGCCTCTCGATTCAAAGCCGCAGGATGGATTATATTCCGGATTTACTCCGCTTATAAGGTCGACAAATTTAGCTAAGGCATTAAAAGTAGACGAACTTTATATAAAGGATGATTCCGTATGTCACCCGACGCTCTCATTCAAAGATAGGGTAGTGTCGGTTGCGATTTCGAAGGCAAAGGAATTCGGTTTCTCCGTCGTTGCGTGCGCTTCGACGGGGAATCTGGCAAATTCAGTCTCCGCGCTAGGAGCTATTGCAGGATTAAAACGTTATATATTTATCCCTGCCGATTTGGAATTGGGAAAAGTGGTCGGCTCGCTAATATATACCCCGAATTTAGTCGCGGTCGAAGGGAATTATGATGAGGTAAACCGCCTCTGCGCCGAAATTGCGTCGAGATATAGGTGGGCGTTTGTCAATATAAATATCAGGCCATATTATGCCGAGGGCTCAAAGACTTACGGTTACGAAGTAGCGGAGCAATTGGGATGGAAGACGCCAAAACATATAATAGTTCCGGTTGCGGGCGGTTCCTTGATTTCAAAAATATGGAAGAGCTTTAAAGAATTTCAGAAATTGGAATTGATAACTAAAGTTGATGCGAAAGTTTATGCGGCACAACCGGCAGGATGCGCGCCGGTCGTAACCGCGATAAAGGAAAATTCCGATATAATAAAACCTGTCAAGCCGAAGACAATTGTAAAATCGCTTGCGATCGGAAATCCGGCTGATGGATATTATGCGGTCCAGACCGTCAGGGATTCAGGCGGCTGGGCTGAAGACGTAACAGACGAAGAAGTGGTCGAGGGAATAAAACTACTTGCACAGACAGAAGGGATATTTACCGAGACAGCGGGAGGAGTTACCGTCGCAGTTGCTAAGAAACTAATTGAACAGGGTCGGATTCCGCGCGATGAGTCCATCGTGATTTCGATAACCGGAAATGGCTTGAAGACCCAGGAAGCAGTGCATGAACATATCGGAAGGCCTGTTAAGATTAAACCTACTCTTGCATCTTTTGAAGAGCAGGTGATGGTCAAGGGAAAGTAAGGGTCTGTCCCCGAAGGGGACTGACCCTATCATGATAGGAGTGAGAATCTATGGCAATTAAGGTGAGGATACCGCAACCGTTGCAAAGGTTGACGAACGACAAAGCGGAAGTGCAAGCTCAGGGCGCGACCGTAAGAGAACTAATCGACGATTTGGAACGTCAATATTCGGGCATAAAAGATAGGATTTGCGATGAATCGGGCAAAGTTCGTAGATTTGTCAACATCTATGTCAATGAAGAGGACATAAGATTTTTAAACAGGGAAGATACGAAATTAAAAGACGGAGACGATGTCTCGATAATTCCGGCAATCGCAGGAGGCATACAATAAACAAACCACGAATTTCACGAATTAAACGAATTAAAAATTCGAGTAAATTCGAGTAATTCGTGGTTAAAAGGAATAATAAAAATGGCGTTTGATTTTACCGATGAACAGATAAAAAGATATAGCAGGCATATAATCTTGCCTCAGGTGGGCGGCAAGGGGCAGAAGAAATTGCTTGCCTCAAAAGTTTTGATTATAGGCACGGGCGGATTGGGTTCTCCTTCCGCGCTATATTTAGCCGCGGCCGGCATAGGAAAAATCGGCCTTGTCGAT
Organism: uncultured Planctomycetia bacterium; assembly: GCA_964641235.1. GTDB lineage: Bacteria > Omnitrophota > Gorgyraeia > Pluralincolimonadales > CAZUZR01 > CAZXJX01. The sequence continues at coordinate 2,195 of CAZXJX010000067.1, read as the reverse complement.
TTCGACGATGTCGAGATATCTAATCTGCAGAGGCAGATTTTACATTCGACAAAAGATATCGGAAAGCCAAAAGTAAATTCCGGGAAGGAAAAATTAAACGCCTTAAATCCGGACGTGGAAATCGTAACCTATAAAACAAAGCTTACTTCACAGAATATCCTCGATGTCATTAAAGATTATGATATCGTGCTCGACGGCAGCGACAACTTTCCGACGAGGTATTTGGTAAACGACGCTTGCGTCATTTCAAGCAAGCCGTTAGTCCACGGCGGCATATTTAGATTCGACGGGCAGGCGATTACCATAATTCCGCACAAAGGACCTTGTTATAGGTGTCTTTTTCCTGAACCGCCGCCGCCCGGATTAGTTCCTTCCTGCCAAGAGGCGGGGATATTAGGCGCGGTTGCAGGGATAATCGGCGTCGTTCAGGCGGTTGAGGCGCTGAAGTATTTGTTGGATATAGGCGATTTGTTGGTGGGAAAACTTCTTATATTTAATGCGTTACAAAGTTCGTTTAGGACGGTTAAGGTGCCAAAGGATAAGAAATGCCCGATATGCGGTGAGCATCCTACGATAACAAAATTGATTGATTACGAGCAGTTCTGCGGCGTAAGGCGAACTTAAAATTAGGAGGAGGAAATAAAATGGCGAAGAAGATGGTGCACCTAATATTCCCCCAAACGCTGATCAAGAAGCCCGTCATTTATTCTATGGCGAAGAAATTTGACGTTATGCCCAATATCCGCCGCGCGAAGATTACGGAATCGGTCGGTGAGGTCATATTGGAGCTCGAGGCATCAAAGGATAGCTTAGATAAGGGCATAGCATATTTAAGGAAGATGGGGGTTAAAGTAGAGCCGGTCGTCGGAGATATAGTCGAATAAGGGGGACGTTCCATTTGGGGACAGTTCATTATACTCTAAATAAAAGTGGAGTGTCCCTAAGTGTAACGTCCCCTATTTTTGACTATTTTTGAAGGGTCAACTTAAAAAAGGTTGACCCTTATTTTTTTACTTGACAAAATGCAAATCCGTGTTATACTATATACAGGTATAGGGTATAGGAGGTAAAGATGATTAACGGCGAGACTCAGAAAGAATCGTTGATGAGGCTAAAACGAATCGAAGGCCAAATCAAGGGCATCCAGCGGATGGTCGAAGAAGAAAAATACTGCGTCGATATAATCAACCAGATAAACGCTGTACGCAGGGCCCTTGAGCAAGTGGCGTTGGGCGTTATGAAGCGCCATGTCGATTCCTGCGTCTCGGACGCGATTAAGAAAGACAAGGCCGGAGAAAAAGTAGAAGAACTTATGGAAACCATCGATAGGTTCATAAGGTAAAATGAAAATACCTCTTAAGACGATGAAGAAAATTTTCATTTTGTCTTTAATCAGTATATTTTTATTTGACTACAGTCTATCGTATCCTTCCGAACCACTTTCTTTAGATTCCCTCATTAAAGAGGCGAAGGATAAAAATCCAGAGATCCTCGCGGCAAAAAAACGCTGGGAAGCCTCTTTGACTAGGGTCCCGCAAGCGAAATCTTTAGATAGTCCTACCGTTGGACTTACTTTTGAGAAGATTCCAAAAGGCACGTTGAGCTTAGGCAGGACTATGTCAGATGACAGGATGCTTTCCGTATCACAGATGTTTCCTCTATTTGGCAAGTTATCTTTAAAAGGCAAAATCGCCCTCGTCGAATCCCAGATGTACGCCGCCGAATATAAGGGCAGAGAGTTGGAGGTCGTCAAAGAAGTAAAAAATGCCTATTATGAATTATTTTTGAATTTTAAGGAGATAGAACTAAGTCAGGAAAGCCTTGTGTTTTTGGAGGCAGTTGCTAATATTGCTCAGGCCAAATATGCCGTAGGCGAAATTTCTCAGGAAGAGATTTTTAAATTAACCCTTGAGATTGCGGAACTTAGCAACCGCATACAAAATTTAAAACACGAACGTTTGGCAAAAGAGACACGCATAAATACTTTATTGAATATGGATCCGGAAAACCCCCTGGGGTTGCCTCAATTAGAAGAGGACTTTTCTTTCGAGGCCGATATAAAAAATTTATATGCCCTTACTTTGCAGAACCAGCCCGAGCTTTTAATATTTTCCTATGCGATAGAGAGAAATAAGCATGCCTCAGAATTAGCCAAGCGCAATTTATTTCCGGATTTGATGGCTGGCGTTGCATTA
>CAZXJX010000066.1:0-6108 GCA_964641235.1 uncultured Planctomycetia bacterium | reverse complement strand
TCACGAGGTCTACACTGTTTTGCGGTCGCCGCATATAGATAAGAAATCTCGAGAACAATTTCAGATTAAGACACATAAACGAGTTTTGGATATCATTGACCCGACCTCAAAGACAATCGATGCGTTAAAGAAATTGGACTTGCCGGCCGGGGTGGATGTGGAGATTAAATAAAAAATGGCAACGGGAATCTTAGGAAGAAAAATAGGAATGGCGCAGGTTTTCAGAAACGATGGACGGATAATTCCCGTTACCGTCATCGAAGCGGGACCATGCCATGTCTTACAAGTCAAGACGAAAGAGAAAGACGGTTATGATGCGGTACAGTTGGGGTTTGCCGATAAGAGGGAAAAGGTGACCAATAAACCGGACTTGGGAAAGTTTAAAAAAATAAATATACCTCCGAAAAGATTTATAAAAGAGTTAAGGGTTACTCCGGAACAAAAATTCGAAGTCGGTCAACAGGTACGAGTCGATGTATTAGCTCCTGGAGATGCAGTTGATATAACGGGTACTTCTATCGGCAAGGGTTTTCAGGGCGGAATGAAAAGGTGGCATTGGAAAGGCGGGAAGAAAACCCACGGCTCGACGTCTCACAGAAGGGTCGGTTCGATCGGTTCCAGCACGACTCCCGGTAGAGTCTGGAAAGGGCATCATCTGCCTGGAAGGATGGGCGGGGATACGGTGACCGTCCAGAATCTGGAAGTCGTAAAGGTTGATGCGGAAAATAATTTATTGGTCGTTGAAGGCGCTGTGCCCGGTCCGAAAAAAAGTTTTTTAGTTATAAAGAAAGCAAAGAAACTCCTTAAGGCGAAAGTGCCGCAGTTAGTGATAGTGAAAGAAAAGAAGGAAAAGTCGAAAGGCGCGGCAAAGGCCGAGGCCGGCAAGAAAGAGGTTAAGAAATAATTATGGCAGAGGTGCCCATTTATAATATAAAGGGTCAGTCTATCGGGAAGATGTCGCTTGATAAAGATATTTTTAACGGCGAAGTAAACGAAGCGATTTTGTATCAGGCGATCAAAATGTACGAAGCCAACTTGAGGCAGGGTACCGCCTCAACTAAGACTCGTTCCGACGTTTCCGGAGGCGGAAAGAAACCCTGGAAGCAAAAAGGAACCGGCCGTGCCCGAGCAGGCACAATAAGATCACCATTATGGAGAGGCGGCGGCATAATCTTCGGGCCCCATCCGCGCGATTATTCTTATTCAATTCCTAAGAAGATCAAAAGATTAGCGTTGATTTCCAGTTTAAACGATAAATTGAACAACAACGAATTGATAGTTTTGGAAGACATTAAAATTAGCAAACCCAAAACTAAAGAATTTGTAAGCATATTGCGTAATTTAAAAGCGGATGATAAACCATTGTTAGTCCTCGACGACAAAGACGAGACAATAATACGCGCTTCCAGGAACATCCCCCGCCTTTTATTGCGTGATTACAAAACATTAAACGCATATGAGGTTTTAAAACAACATAAATTAATTTTGACACAAAAGGCACTTGTTGGCCTAACTAAAACGTTGGTTAAGCAATGATTCAAGCATATAAAATAATTCATTCATTGCTTCATACGGAAAAAGGGACAGCGCAAGAGCCTTTTAATAAATACATATTTGAGGTGGATGTTAAAGCTGGCAAATCGGAAATAAAAAAGGCCGTGGAAGAAATATACAAGGTAAAAGTAGAAAAAGTTAATACTATGGTAATGCCCGGAAAGTGGAGAAGGGTCAGATTTAAGCCCGGCAAAACCCCCGATTGGAAAAAAGCAGTAGTCACCTTACGGGAAGGCAACAGAATAGAGATTAAAACCTAAGGATAAATGCTATGGTAAAAGTATATAAACCATATACGAAATCAAGGAGATGGATGACGACAGCGGATTTTTCCGTCATTACCAAAAAAGAACCGGAAAAATCTCTTCTCATACCTAAAAAGAGGACCAGTGGCCGCAATGCCCACGGCCATCTGACGATTCGTCACCGAGGCGGCGGACATAAACGCATGATTCGAATCGTTGATTTTAAACGCGATAAAGTTGGAATTCCTGCTAAAGTTATCGCGATAGAATACGACCCGAACAGGTCCGCTTTTTTGGCATTATTGGAATATCAGGATGGTCAGAGAAGGTACATTATTGCTCCGATAGATTTGAAGGTCGGCGATACGGTCGTCTCAGGTCCGGATGCGGATATAAAATCTGGCAATGCGCTTCCTCTTAAGAATATTCCAATAGGAACTTTTATTCATAATATCGAATTATCGAAGGGGAAAGGCGGGCAAATCGTTCGCTCTGCCGGAACGAGTGCCCAGATAATGGCGAAGGAAGGCGATCATGCGCACGTAAAGCTTCCCTCGGGTGAGATTCGTTTAATAAATTTGGAGCGTTATGCGACAATCGGTCAAGTCGGCAATATTGAGCACGGAATGATTTCAATTGGCAAAGCCGGACGGAATAGATGGCTTGGCCGCCGGCCCAATGTAAGAGGCCTTGCGATGAATCCACATGACCATCCTCACGGGGGTGGAGAAGGAAAATCCGGACAGGGAAATCCTCATCCTGTTTCGCCGTGGGGGATGCCTACCAAGGGATTTAAGACGAGAAAATTAGGGAAATATTCAGACAGGTTCATAATTAAGCGGAGGCGATAGTTATGGGGCGTTCTACAAAAAAAGGTCCATACATCGACGAGAAACTAGTAAAGAAGATTCAGGCGATGGCGAAAGGCGAAAAAAAGCCGATTAAGACCTGGTCGCGTAGGTCAACGGTCATTCCTGAATTTGTAGGGCATACATTTTTGGTTCACAATGGGATTAAATTTATTCCGGTGTTCATAACCGAGAATATGGTTGGGCATAAACTCGGCGAATTTTCCCCTACCCGGACTTTTAGGAAACACGGCGGGGTAAAAGCAAAAGAAGTTACAACGCCTACTTAATATTAGGATCGAGAAACGCATATGGAAGTTGTAGGAAAGGCAGCAGCGAAATTTGTAAAGATTTCTCCGTACAAGGTACGGAAGGTTATCGCCTTACTTAAGGGTAAGGATGTCAATTCCGCTTTGGCGATATTAGAAAATACCGATAAGCGAGCGTCGATTTTTTTAGAACGCGCATTAAAATCGGCTATCGCATCGGCGAAGCAGACCGGCAAAATTAAGCAGGACGAACTCTATATATCAAAGATAATCGCCGACGATGGACCGATGATGAAAAGATATCGGGCGGCCGCGTTCGGAAGGGCGACTATGATAAGGAAAAGAACTAGCCATTTATCCATCGAATTGGAGCGAAAAATAGGGAGGAATAGTGGGTCATAAAGTAAATCCGTTATCGCTTAGGTTAGGTTATATAAGGACTTGGCGTTCGCGATGGTTTGCCAAGAAAAAGGATTTCGCAAATAATTTGCACGAAGATATAGCGATTCGAAAATACATTAAGGCGAGTTTTTCTTCGGCGGGGATCGCAACTATAGAAATTGAACGAGCCAGCGACAGGGCAAAGGTGATAATTACTACCGCCAGGCCCGGAATCATTATCGGACGAAAAGGTGCCGATATAGATAGATTGCGCGACGAGCTTCAGGAGAAAACGAAAAAGGAGATTTATATTGATATAAAAGAGGTAAAAAATCCGGCGATAGAGGCGCAGTTGATAGCCGAGAATATAGCGTTCCAATTGGAAAAACGCATTGCGTTCAGGCGTGCGATGAAGAAGGCGGTTCAGCAGGCAATGTCGGCCGGCGCATTGGGCATAAAAGTAAAATGCGCAGGAAGGCTTGGAGGCGCTGAGATGTCTCGCACAGAAGGATATAAGGAAGGAAAAATTCCTCTGCAGACATTTAGGGCCGACATAGATTATGGATTTACGGAAGCCTTAACTACTTACGGGCTCATCGGTGTAAAGGCATGGGTTTACAAGGGAGATATTTTAATAAAGAAACTTACGAAAGAGGAAGTTACAGAAAAGGACGAAATTTCGACCAAATCAACTGAAGTGCCTCCTCTGCCAACTTCGTAAAAAATAAAAAGAGAGTTTTTAAATGGCGTTATTCCCTAAAAGAGTTAAATACAGAAAAGCCCAAAGAGGCAGGCGTAAGGGCATAGCCACAGCTGGTTCTGCGATTGCCTTTGGAGAATATGGGCTTAAGGCTTTAGAGAACGCATGGATTAAAAATACCCAAATAGAGGCCGCGAGGGTTGTGCTGTCGCGCCATTTAAGGGCCGGGGGCAAGGCATGGATTAGAATCTTTCCAGACAAGCCGGTTACCAAAAAGCCGGCTGAGACAAGAATGGGCAAAGGCAAAGGGATGACCGACCATTGGGTTAGTGTCGTAAAACGCGGCAAAATCCTATTTGAAGTCGAAGGGTTACCTGAACCGTTAGCAAAAGAGACTATGCGCTTGGCCGCTTCGAAATTACCTATAAGAACGCGCTTTGTCTCGAGGACAAAAGTTGCCGCATAATTTAAAGAAAATAAGATGCCATTAAAACCTAGCGAAATAAGAAATTTAGGCGCAGACGAATTAAGGACGAAATACAATTCCTTATTACAGGAGCTTTTTAACCTTCGTCAACAGGCAAGGACTGGCAAACTTGAGAAGCCCGATAGGATACTGCAGACAAGAAAAGATATCGCACGAATTCTGACTATCCTGAATGAAAAGGAAAAGAAGATATGAGTGAGAGAGCACAAAGAGGACATCGTAAAGAAAGAATCGGAACCGTAGTTAGCGACAAGATGAACAAAACCATTGTCGTTAAAGTTGAAAGGTTCGCTAAACATCCTGCCTATAAGAAAATTATACACCGCTCAAAGAGATTTAAAGTTCATGACGAAGAAAAGGTGGCGAAAATAGGAGACAGGGTTAAGATAATCGAAACTCGTCCGATTTCAAAAGAGAAGAGATGGAGATTAGTTGAGGTCTTAAAATGATTCAGATGCGCTCCATAGTAGAAGTTGCAGATAATACCGGTGCAAAGCGCGCCTCTTTAATAGGGGTGATTGGGCGCCATGGTAAAAAGACGGCTTCGATAGGAGATATAGTTACCGCCAATGTCAAAGAAGCCGCGCCTGAATCGGCCGTCAAGAAAGGCGATGTGGTTAAGGGTGTAGTCGTAAGGACTAAAGCTTCGATTCGACGGCAGGACGGTTCTTATTTAAAATTCGATAGTAATGCCATCGTGTTAATAGATACCTCGAAAGATCCAAAGGGCACGAGGATTTTTGGGCCTGTAGCAAGGGAACTGCGAGATAAGAATTTTTCGAAGATAATCTCTTTAGCGCCAGAGGTAATATAAATGTTTAGGGTTAAAAAGAACGATACGGTTATGATAATAAAGGGCAGGGATCGCGGCAAGACTGGGCGCGTAATGCAGATATTTCCCAATGAGTCTAAAGCGATAATTGAAGGACGAAATTTAGTTAAGAAACACGTCCGCCGCACACGGCAAGAGCAACAAGTTGGTATAATACAAATAGAAAGTCCGGTGCACTTATCGAACCTTATGCCGGTTTGTCCTAAATGCAATAAGCCGGCCAGAGTGGGTTTTTCCCTTCAACCTGACGGGACCAAAGTGAGGATCTGTAGGAAGTGCAAGGAGGCATTAGCTTGATGAGTCCAGCAACGCTTACTCCGCGGCTGTTAGAAAGATACAGAAAAGAGGTCGTCTCTTCGCTTATGTCGGAATTCAATTATAAAAATAGGTTTCAGGTTCCGCGGCTTATTAAGATGGTCATTAATATGGGCGTCGGCCAGGGGGCCCAGGATATAAAAATTTTAGAGGCAGCGGTAGGCGATTTAGCGACTATAACGGGGCAAAAGCCGGTAATTACTCGAGCGAAGAAAGCGATAGCAAATTTTAAAATAAGGAAGAATTCACCCATCGGATGCAAAGTGACGTTGCGCAGCGCGATGATGTATGAATTTTTCGATAGGCTCGTTAACGTAGCGCTTCCGAGGATAAGGGATTTTCGCGGCGTCGCCGCTGATTCGTTCGACGGTAATGGGAATTACGCATTCGGGCTTTCCGAACATATCATTTTTCCCGAAATAGAATACGATAAAGTTCTAAGAGCTCAAGGCATGGATGTCATAATCGTCACGAGCG
>CAZXJX010000065.1:0-6374 GCA_964641235.1 uncultured Planctomycetia bacterium | reverse complement strand
AAAGTTGTGAGGTGAAGTAAAGTTTAAAGCCGCTGGCTTTTTTATTGCCATTTTTACCGCAACCTTATATAATATTGAAGGTAAGATGGACAATTTTTGGGAAGTTTTAAGGACTCGTCGTTCGATAAGGAAATTTAAATCAACCCAGATTCCCGATGAGGATATACGCAAGATAATAGAATCAGCGACGCTTGCGCCTTCAGGCGGGAATAGGCAGAATTGGCATTTCATCGCCGTTAAATCGAGCGATTTAATAAATAATATGAAAGACGCGGTGCAGTCGGTTGTAGACGGACTTGCGTCTCGAATGGAATCGCCGACCGCAAAACAGGAATTTTTAAGTTACTCTAATTATTTTACCGTGTTCGGCCAAGCGCCTCTTGTAATTGCGATAGTAATGAAGCCCTATGATTCGATGACGGTGCGATTGCTCAACAGATATTCTAAAAAAGGCGAATATAAGACGACCGCCGGAATTCAGGGAGTTTGCGCGGCGACGGAAAATTTACTTTTGGCGGCACATGCGTTAGGCTACGGCGGATGCTGGATGACGGGCCCTTTGGTTGCGAAGGAGAAACTCGAGAGCCAATTGGGCATAAATCCGCCGGATGAATTAATCGCACTTATACCTATTGGAGTACCCGATGAAGGGCCGAAGATGCCGCCGAGAAAAGATATAAACGAGGTCGTTACTTTTAAATAAAATAATATGACCCCTGCCCTAAAGGCGTTAGATAAGGCGATAATAATAAAACAGATTCCGCTCTTTTCAGAATTATCCCGCGCAGCCCAAAAAATTATCGAAGACAATTCCTACGTCGTCGAATATAAAAAAGACCAAATAGTATATCGTGAAGGCGATTCCCCGGATTCCTTTTATTGTTTGATAACCGGCAGGGCGCAGGTATTCGTGAGGGCTCCGTCAGGCGACGAAAAATTCCTGGTTTACTTACATCGAGGAGATTACGTAGGAATAATTTCGCTTTTGACCGGCGAGCCGCATTCCGTAACGGTCCGCATCATAAATGATTCTTTTGTGTTAAAGATCGACAAAGCCAATTTCGATTACCTTCTTAAAGAGATTCCGCAACTTGCTATCCATTTGAGCCAATCATTGTCCCGCCGCTTAAAGCGAAAGGAGTTAGGCCCGAAAGCGATATTCGAGTCGACGATAATTTCCGTATACGGCGTTGCCAAAGGCGTGGGGCGCACGATGTACGCGGTCAATCTCGCTATTTCGCTTGCTTGCGAAACGCACAAGAAGGTAATCCTTCTTGATATGAGCCGGACAGGCGACGAGATCGCCCAGATGCTGCGTATAGAAAAACGCCCTTCTCCTATTGACCTAAAAACCTTGTCGTTCGATTATGAAAAAGTAAAGCCGCAGGTAATAAAAGATGAGGCCTGCGGGATTTATTTACTGAATATAGCCCATGACACTCAGGAGCCCTCGGAGGTTACGCAGATAATTCCGCTCTTAAGTTACCTTACTTCCGATTTTCACTATATCGTCGTCGATTTGCCCCTCGAGATGGACAAGACCGTATACGCCGCGCTTACTCAATCGGATTTGATACATTTAGTGACAGATTGTACCGAGCATAATTTAAAAGCGACGGGAAGGTTGATAGATGAATTAGGCAAGACTATCAAGGAGCCGGGGAAGAAAATAAAGGCGATAATAAATGAATTTTGTCCCGGAAAGATATACGAAGAGCACCTTAAGATTTTTGGACATAAGGCATATGTGACTTTACCTGACCTCGGGTTGCTGGCTGGAATTATGTCGGCCGGCCTACCTCCGATTCTGGCGGTGCCGGATTGTTTATATTCTAAGGCGGTGCGCAGGATCGCGAGAGAGATAGGGAAAATTCTAGTCGGCTTGGCGTTAAGTTCCGGAGCGGCATTAGGCTTAGCTCAAGTCGGCGTAATAAAAGTCCTGGAGCGAGAAAAGATTCCGATAGATTTTATCGCGGGCTCATCGGTCGGCGCTTTAATCGGCGCATTCTGGGCAGCGGGGATAGATGCCGACGGTTTAGAGAAAATAGCGTTACAGTTTAAGAAAAAATTTGCGTTGTTAAATCTGGCGGATTTTTCCGCGTTTCCGCTTTTGGGTTTTTTACGCGGACAAAATTTAACGAAATTCATAAAGGCTAATCTTAGGGATAAGACATTTCACGATACCCGTACTCCGATTAGGATAACCGCATGCAAGTTACGGGCGCGAGAACTGGTCGTTTTAGACGAAGGCAGTTTAGTAGATGCCGTGCGCGCATCGTGTTCTATTCCTGCGTTGTTCGAGCCGTATAGAAAGCAGGAGGATTATCTTATCGACGGCGGCATATTGGACCCTGTCCCCGTAGATGTTCTGACGAAGTTAGGCGCAACGAAGATTATAGCGGTTAACTGTTTACCCAGCCCCGAAGAGGTGATGAGGACATTTAAGGAATTGGAAGAAAAGCGGCGCAAGGAGGAAAAGGAATTGGCGGAACGCTCTATCTTTGCGCGGATTGTATTTAGAATAAGAGGGTGGATGCGAAAGACATTTCTGCCTAATATATTCGATGTGTCGATGAATTCTATGCAGTCGATGGAGTATGTCTTGGCAGAGGCATCGTCGCAAGGGGCGGATTGCGTATTGCATCCCACGATCCCGACGGCAAATTGGTTTGAATTGTATAAAGTGGCGCATTTAATAAAACGCGGGGAAGAGGAAGCGGAGCGTATGCTTCCGCAGATTAAGGCGCTTATCGCGGAATAGGAAAATAGGGACACATCCCATTTATTAAGCTTGTTAAAATAGGATGTGTCCCTATTAAAGGGGGATGTTATGAAAGAAGTGGTAATCGTAGAGGGGATAAGGACGCCGCAGGCAACTTTTGGCGGAGCGTTAAAAGAGCTGTCGGCGGCACATTTAGGCGAGGTGGTCGTAAAGGAATTATTGAAGCGGACAAAAATAGACACAAAGTTGATCGAGGAAGTAATATTCGGTTGCGTTGGGCAGACCTCCGATGCGCCGAACGTTGCGAGAGTTATCGCGTTGCGAAGCGGGATTCCTAAAGAGACGCCCGGTTTTACCGTCCAACGAAATTGCGCGAGCGGCCTTCAGGCGATAGTAAGCGCTTGGATGAACATCCAGACGGGCGAGCACGATTTGCAAATAGCCGGCGGCACGGAATCGATGAGCACGGCGCCTTATATAAATCGAGATTTAAGGTTTGGAAAACATCTAAAGGATTCGGAGATGGTCGATTCGTTATGGGAAGGATTGACAGATCCGGTATGCAACCAGATTATGGGAGGGACCGCGGAGAACATTGCCGAGGAATTTAAAATCTCTCGGGAAGAACAGGATAGGTTCGCGATTTTAAGCCACAAACGCGCATTTAAAGCAACGAGAGAAGGAAGGTTTAAGGACGAGATAGTAACGGTTATGGTTCCGAAGAAATTACATGGCAAAGAACTTCCGCCCGAACCGTTCGCGCAGGATGAGGGGATAAATGTTGCGTTAAACGAAGAGACATTAGCACTATACCCTACGATTTTTAAAGAAGGCGGAACCGTAACCCCGGGAAATTCCTGCCCGATTTCAGACGGAGCGGCCTGCGTATTGATAATGTCGCACGATAAGGCGAAGGAGTTGGGGTTTAAACCGATGGGATTTATCCGTTCGTTCGCGTTCGCCGGAGTTGAGCCGAATAGGATGGGAATAGGGCCGACTAAATCTATGCCGCTGGCTTTAAAGAAAGCAGGATTAGATTTAAAGGACATACAATTATTCGAAGTAAACGAAGCGTTTGCCGCGACATATTTAGCGACGGAGAAGACATTGGGATTAAACAGGGATATCGTAAATGTAAATGGAGGAGCGATTGCACTTGGGCACCCGGTCGGGACGACGGGATGCAGGCTTGTGATTACATTATTGAATGAAATGAAGAAGCGCGATTTAAAGTACGGCATCGCCACTATGTGCGTCGGCGGCGGCCAGGGCGGCACAATTATTTTAGAAAGGAAATAGGGACGTTACACTTAGGGACACTCCACTTGACTGGACTGTCCCTAAGTGGAGCGTCCCCTAGGGGGACTAGGGGGATAATATGTATATTTACAAAGCGGCGGTTGTGGGCGCGGGCAAAATGGGTGCCGAAATTGCGCAGGTAATTTCGTACGCAGGAATCCCGGTCGTGATAAAAGATATAAACGATGAGGTTGTGAAAAAAGGAATTGAGACCGCGAGAAAAATTTATAAAGGGCGCGTCGATAAAGGGAAGATGTCGCCTGAGGAAATGGAATCGAAGATGGCGCTTATTTCTGGGGCAACTACTTATGCGCCCTTTAAAGACGTGGATATCGCAATTGAAGCGGTTCCTGAAAATTTAGAATTGAAGAAAAAGGTTTTCAAAGAACTTGATGAAGCGACACAGCCGACGACGATTCTGGCATCGAATACATCCGCGCTTTCGATCTCCGCCTTAGGTTCTGCGACGAGAAAACCCGAAAAAGTAATCGGGATGCATTTTTTCTTTCCCGCGCATGTGATGAAATTAATCGAGGTAATTCCCTCGCTCGCCACTTCTCAGGAGACGATAGACGACGTTATTGCGTTTTCGGAGTCGCTTCGTAAAATTCCGGTCAGAGTAAATGAATGCCCCGGATTCTTAATAAATAGGTTACTTATGCCCTATCTAAATGAGGCGGTCTATTGTTTGCAGGAAGGCGCAGCATCCGCTAAAGAAATCGACAAGGCGATGGTCGAATTTGGCTTTCCGATGGGGCCGTTTACGCTGGTTGACAATTTAGGACTTGATATCTGCGCTGAAGTCGGGAAAATTTTATACGACGGCTATGGCGAAAGAATGAGGCCTGCCGAGTTATGGAATAAATTGATAGATGTAAAACGCTACGGCGTAAAGTCCGAAGCGGGCTTCTATAATTATAAGGGGGTTGAAGAACACGGCGAAGGCAAGGCCGATACGGTATTGGATAATTTTATCAAAGAGGCGCAGACGAAGACCAAGGTTAGCGGCACTAAATTTTCGGTCGAGAGATTAATCCTTCCGATGATAAACGAAGCCGCTATTTCGCTTCAGGAAAATATCTCATCGGCGCAGGATATAGATTTGGCTATGATCGCCGGATTAGGATTCCCGCAGGAAAAGCAAGGGATTTTGCATTACGCGGATACGTTCGGAATAGATAATGTATTGAAAGGGTTAGAAGATTTACTGGCGAAATCCGGAGAAAGGTTCTTCCCTGCATTTATATTAAAGAAACTGGGTAATGCAAATTTTCTGGGCGTCAAAACCAAACGCGGATTTTTCGAATACGCTTAGATAAAAGGAGGGGAAAATGGCGGGACAATTTGTAACATATTCGGTTGAGGCAAATGTTGCGACCATCGCGATAAATAATCCGCCTGCGAATGCGTTATCGACGCCGCTTATGACGGAGTTGGATAAAGTCATCGACGAACTGCTTTCGAAGCCGGAAGTTAAAGCGTGCGTGATAACCGGAAGTGGCACGATGTTCGGCGCCGGCGCCGACGTAAAAGAGATTGACGGCATAAAAGCGGCGAAGGACGGCGAGGCGATTGCGTTAAAAGGCCAAGCGGTCATAACTAAGATCGAGAGCGCGAAAATACCTTTTATCGCCGCGGTAAACGGAATGTATTGTTTGGGCGGCTCCAACGAGCTTGCGATGGCTTGCCACATAAGGGTCGCGGGCGATAGGGTGAGATTTTCCCAGCCCGAGATAAATTTAGGTATTATACCTGGGTTCGGCGGCACTCAGAGATTTCCGCGGTTGGTCGGAATTCCTCGGGCGCTTGAGATTTTATTGACAGGCGATATGATTACCGCTCAGGATGCCAAGGCAATAGGTTTGATTAATAAAGTAGTTCCTGATTCGGAAGTGCTAAAGCAGGCGCAGGGCATCGCAAAAAAGATAGTCGCTAAAGGAAAGGTCACGATAAATAATATTATGGAAGCCGTTCGGCAAGGGATGCGCGTAAATATCGAAGAGGGGTTAAAATTGGAAGCGAGTCTATTCGGGAAATTATGCGAGACGCAGGACAAGGCCGAAGGCATAAGCGCATTCCTTCAAAAACGCCAACCGAAATTTACTGATAAATAAGGGAGGGCGAAATGGGCAAACTTCCAACACATTTGGGGCCGGTCGAAGCTTTAAGACTTGCTTTAGAAAAAGAAATCGAAGCTTATAATATGTATCAAGAACTGTTAAGTCGCTCTAACAATCGCTCCGTTATCGAGACCATTACTTTCCTCGCCGATCAGGAATACAAACATAGGCTTCTTATCGAAGAGAAAATTCAAGAATTAACCAAGGAATAATTTTTTTTAGAACCTTTAATG
>CAZXJX010000064.1:0-6389 GCA_964641235.1 uncultured Planctomycetia bacterium | reverse complement strand
GCCTCAGAGGAGACCTTGACCGAGACATCCTATGATTCTTTAGTCTTTGCCAACTCTGACAATACCTTCACCATAACCTTAAATAACTACCCAGGCACTATGCCTGATAATATAGATATAACGATACAAAACCAAGATTATCTTGAATTATCACATCCAAGGTTGATGCTTCATAGAATAAAGCCGGATACTTATGCCTATACGAATCGGCCAAAGGGAGGCAGCTCAGACTTACCCCCTAATGACCCAAACGTTGGTGGTCAGGGCGTATTCAAGATAAAGGTTAAAGGTCTTCCACCTAATCTTCCCGAAGCTGTCTTAAACGACCTAAATGTAACACTAGACGGAGGCATCCAAACAAGGACCTTGTCTCTTTCAAAGCAAGATGATGGTTCATATATGACCGAACGGCTTATCCTTCTTCCTGAAAGTGTCTTCGCAACTTACGACAATATGATTTCTCTTAACGCAGTTGACAGCATAGATACCTGGAGCGTACAATTGGGGCAGGATATCTATTTGAAAGAGAGGCTTAAAGCCAAATCCGCCCTTATCGCCTCTACCCTTGATGAAATAAAAGATTATAGATATAATTATAAAATTACAGATGTTTATCATATTTTTAACGATAGCCTGGATTACATCACAGGCCTCGATTACAATCTAACCAAACAGGAACTGACCAATGAATTGCCAAAGCGTTCTGTGATATATATCTCAGGCCATGGGGTTGTGTTAGGAAAAGATAAAATATTCGACGCCTTTGCGGTCTGGGAAGACGACGACTTGCAAGGGTGGTTTTATCTTAAGCCGCACCATATACAGGCTCAAGGCTACAAATTGGTATTCTTAAATGGCTGTCGAACCGCAGACGAACGGACAAATATCCCCGAGCAGTTCAAGGCCGCTTTTGACAGCCAAGTTTACATCGGATGGACGACGGCTGTGGATGAACCGTTTACATCCGATGTTGCAGAGATATTCTTCAAGAATTTAGACGGAGGAAATACGGTAGATAAAGCGATGAAAAATACAAAGAAAAAATTATCATATGCCCAACCCTTAAAACCCTTAGGCGACACTAGCTTAATTATCGATATAGTCCCATAAAATAATAGAATGAGAAAAAGCAACTACTTTACTTTTATGTTATTAATTTTAGTTTTGTTAACACAATCAAATATCTTCTGCCAAGTTGAACATAAGTTAACGAAAGATGAATTATTTGATATTTACTATAACAAACTTAAAGAGTTAGAGTTACCGAGAATTAATTTTGAAGAGATAGACAAATCTGAGTTTAAAATTAAGTATGAGCATGATGATTATTTTGATAAGGAAATAGCTGAAGTTACTTGTGCTAACATAAAATTTGATATGGAAATTGACCCAATCACTGGACAGATCACGGGTTGTTACAACGGCCTTGCGGGAGAGGATAAGACTTTATATGAAGGTGGAGCCAAACCAACAAAAAATGAAGAAGAAATATTAAAAGAGGCAGAGAAATATCTTAGAATTATAAATGGCGAAATTCCTAAAAATGTTTTTTTGTATAAAGTTGAATATGAAGCTCGAGGTTGGTATGATTCCAAGCGTTCGTATGATGGTGAATGGTTTGTCGGTTGGGGGAGGCAAGAAGGTGAATATAGATATCTTTGGGATGCAATCACTGTATTTGTTAGCGAAAAATATGGTTTATCTGCGTATGGCTACAACTTCTTCTCCCAATACCACCTACCTAAAAGCATTAACATCTCCAAAGAAAAAGCGATAGAAATAGGTAAAACCCATATCGGTAAGATTACCAGAAAAGGCTTTAAGGTAGAAGGTCCTATCTCAGCAGAGCTTATGATAACACATCAAAGCAGGTTGGCGAAGCAGAACAAAAACTATATCCCAAGGCCTAAATCCTACGCCCGCCTTGTGTGGGTATTAAAGTATAATTGCATAGGAGAGGAAATAGGCGAGGGTTTAAGGTTGGATTCATACACCCACGATATTTTTATTGATGCGGAAACCGGTGAGTTATTCTAATTTTACACCAACGGCCTCTTGGCCTCAGAGGAGACCTTGACCGAAATTAATAATTATAATGGCGCTCTTTCTTCTGCCATCGATGTCGCTATTGATAATGATAACTATTTGTACATCTTCGCGCAAGGGTATTATCCGCCTCATTTAGAGGGAAAAGCATAGCCCTGTTGAAACCCAAGCCTTCATGAGCGGTTACCCCAGTTAAAATTATGAAGAGGATTTCATCAAGTTTTTCTTTCCTATATTAATGCTTAATGACACTCCATAACATTATAGTTGTCAACCCTGAACCGTAAATCCCGTTAGAAATCTTAATTTCTAACGGGATTTACGAAAGGGCTTGCCTACTTAGCGGCTGTTATGGTATATTAAGTTAAACTCCCGCTATAGATAAAAATACCGATAGGTAAATTATGAAGAAAATATTTGTCCTTTTATTGCCGTTTCTTATCCTATTAGCTATTGCAGGATGCGGCGGCGAGAAGGCAAAACCATTGGCAAGCGTCGAAGGGAAAGTTATAACAGTAGGAGATTTTGAAAAGAGATTAGCGAAGTTACCGCCGTATTATAGGACTCTGGCAAGCCAGCGAAAAAAAGATTTTCTTGAGGATTTGATATCCGAACAGCTATTATATGAAGAGGCGCTCAAACGCGGCTTAAGCAGGGATGCGGAGATAAAAGAATTACTTAATGAAGCGAAGAAAAAAATTTTAGTTGCGAAACTCATCGAGATCGAAACGAGAAAAAAGGCCTCCGTCAGCGACGGCGAAATTAAAGCATATTACGAAGCGCATAAGGATGAATTTGTGACGCCTCTTCGGTTGCGGGCAAGCCATATCTTGGTTGATGCCGAGGCTAAGGCAAAGGAGATATTGCAGAAATTAAGTGAAGGAGCTGATTTTGCGCAGCTTGCGGCGCAGTATTCAAAGGACCCTTCAAAAGATAAAGGCGGCGATATCGGATATTTCAGCAAGGGGCAGTTGATACCCGAGTTCGAAAATGTCTGTTTCAATTTAGAGGTCGGGAAGATCAGCGATATAGTCAAGACGCAATTCGGATACCATATAATAAAACTCACCGAAAGAAGAGAATCCGGGTCGAGAGAATTATCCGACGTGAAGGATGAGATCGAAAAGGATTTAAAAGGGCAAGCGGAAAGAGAAGGATTCGAGCGCCTCATAAAGGACTTAAGGTCAAAATCACGTATTACAATAAACGAGAGTTTATTAAAAGAGGTCTTTGATTAAGCCAGAGGGCAGATAGATGAAAGCTATTATTTATCCTTTATTATTTAGTTTTTTTATAGTTGCAAGTCACACAACAGTCTATGGACAGCCGAGGGAATTTGAAAATAAGATAGTTGCGGTTGTAAACGAAGATGTAATAACTCAAGCAGACCTCGATATCGCGTTGGGCTCGATAGTCGCCCAGTATAAACAGATCTACTCGGCGGAGGAATTGACCAATAAGATAGAAGAGGCTCGCCAAGACATTTTGAATCAGATGATAGAGGATAGGCTGATATTGCAGGAGGCGAAGAGGCGCGGCGTCGTCGTCGAGGATGAAGAAGTCGAAGAACGCGTGGATGATGTCAAGAGCAGGTTTCCCAGCGATGACGATTTTGAAGGTGCGGTGACTGAGTCGGGGATAAGCTTCGATACATTGAGAAATCGATACAAAGAACAGATTATGATGAGCAAACTCGTGAATCACGAAGTTAGAGAAAAGATTGTCGCGACGCCTTCTGAGATAAGCGACTATTATACTAAACATGCCGACGAATTGAAAGCGCCAGAATCGGTTCATCTTAAAAATATTGTGATACGCTTCGGGGAAGGTAATTCCGAAGCGCTGGTTAAGCAAAAAGTCGATGATATATCTCGCCTTATAAAGGAAGGAAGGGACTTCTCGGAACTTGCTAAGCTGTATTCGCAAGGGCCGCATGCACAAGATGGAGGCGATGCTGGCTTCGTCGAAAAAGGGCAGATGCGAAAAGAATTTGAGGATGCAGTATTTAACCTTAAGGCCGGCGAAGTATCCGAGCCAATAAAGACCGAGACCGGATATTATATATTTAAAGTCGAGGAGAAAAAGGAAGGCTACACGCGTTCGCAATCGGAACTTCACGATACGATAGAGAATTTAATATTTCAGGATAAAGCAAAAAAAAGATATAAAGAGTGGATGGATAAATTAAAACGAGATGCATTTATTCAAATTAAATAGGCCCGCGGCCTCAAAAAGGCCCACGGTCGCCATAACCATCGGCGATCCCTTCGGAGTCGGTCCCGAAATAGTCTTAAAGGCGTTGGCAAGCCAAAAGTTAAATAGGCTTGCCGATTTTTTAATCGTAGGCGATAAATCCGTCCTTATTACCATATCGCAGTTATTAAAATCAGATTTTAGGTTAAGGCGCAACGATTTGATGTTTGACCTAACTTTAATAAGTAAAGACAAAATAAAGTTTGGTCACTTAAGCAGCCTTTCGGGCAAGGCTTCATTGGCGTATATAGAACGCGCACTAAAGTTAATCGCAGATAAAAAGGCCGATTGTCTTGTAACGGCACCGGTAAGCAAGGAGGCAATAAATAAATCGGGCGTTAAATTTTTAGGCCATACCGAATATCTCGCAAAAAAATTTAATACGAAATACTTTGCTATGATGCTCGTAGGCGGGTCGTTAAAAGTCACCCTTGTAACAAGGCATATCTCTTTGAGTTCCGTGCCGAAGGCCGTTACCAAGAGCGAGATATTAAAGTGCATCGATTTAAGTTATAAGGCGCTAAAAAAATATTTCGGGATAAAACATCCAAAGATCGGAGTCGCAAGTTTAAATCCGCATGCAGGTGAAGGCGGCTCAATCGGGATTGAGGAGAAAAGGATCATCAAGCCGGCCGTTAGCGAAGCGAAAGCTCGGTATAAAAACGTCATAGGTCCGGCCTCTTCCGAAGCGCTCTTCTACGATGCGTATCGCGGGAATTTAGATTGCGTAATAACGATGTACCATGACCAGGGGCTTACCCCTCTTAAGATGGTCGCGCGGGATAAAAGCGTCAACGTGACATTAGGCCTTCCCTTTGTAAGGACATCGCCGGGACACGGAACTGCTTTTGATATAGCGGGCAAGGGTATCGCGAGAGCCGATTCTATGATAGAGGCGATAAACATGGCAATTCGGATGGTCAAAAAAGGAGAGCGAAGTTGAATTGCTAAATGTTTCGGAATTAAAGACTATTTTGGCAAAATATAAGGTAAGGCCCAAAAGATATTTGGGCCAAAATTTTTTAGTCGATCAAAATATTTCCGAGAAGATAATTCAGGAATGCAAATTCTGCGAAAAAGATTACGTCCTCGAGATAGGAGCCGGTTTAGGCGCATTGACGGAAAAACTTAAGGATTTGGTCTCGAACGTAATCGCAGTCGAGAAAGATAGAAGGCTCTGCGCGGCTTTAAGCGAATTCTTAACAGGATTTGATAATGTAAAAATCATATGCGCCGATTTTCTTAAGTTGGATTTGGAACAAATATCAACTGCGGGCCAGAAAAAAATAAAGGTAATAGGAAATCTGCCGTATTATATAACCACGCCGATTTTAGAGAAATTGATAATTAACAAGGATAAATTCGATTCGATATTTATTACCGTTCAAAAAGAAGTAGCGCAGAGGCTATGCGCAAAACCCGGCGGCAAGGATTACGGGTCGATTTCCTGTTACGTTCAGTTTCATATGAGGCCGGACATTTTATTTCAAATAAGCAAGCGCGCTTTTTATCCGCAGCCCGAAGTCGATTCTGCATTCTTAAGATTGGATCTCCTCCAGAATCCGCCGGTTCAAGTAAAGGATTCCGATAAGTTATTCGGAATCATTAGATCTGCTTTCGGTAAGCGAAGGAAAACTGTCTTGAATTCCTTGCTTTCATGCGACTTCCTGAAGTTGGAGAAGGCAGAATTAGGAACTTTATTAACGCGTGCTGGTATAGATCCAGGCGCAAGGCCCGAACAACTTTCGTTGGAAGATTTCGCCAAGATCGCTAATATCGTTTAACTTTGAAATTTAAGTCTAGGCTTGGCTACAGGGCAATCGGCTCACTCGGGCTTTCTTTATTCCTCGTCCCTTAAATAACATTTAGGGGACTGCGGCATAAACCGCCTCTTCGTGAGCCAGATTGCCCTGTAACATTAGACGTTAAATTTCAAGGTAATCAAAATATTGATTTCTGTAATTCTGAATATCGCATCCGCACGTTGAAGATTCGAGCGGGCAAGGATGCCTATAACTTAACCTTAAGGCAGAGCGAGAAGATTCACTTAAGCGAGTGAGACACGCTGGGTCGAACGAGCGGTGCGGCGA
>CAZXJX010000063.1:4846-6484 GCA_964641235.1 uncultured Planctomycetia bacterium | reverse complement strand
CTGGGCGCCTTTTTTATTTTTGGCAACTCAACGTTTGCCGCTACATTAATGGTAGCCAACTTCGATACCGGCGATCAACCCAATAACGTCGGCGGGAATTTCGGCACATGGAGCATAAATCCGGACGATGAGACTCAAGGTTGCAAGATGGATATTGTGCGCTTACCAGATGTTATGGGGGAAGAGAGCTTTGTTTTAAAGATAGATTACGACGTTGCGACGGCAACCCCAGCTTTTAACGGGCTCTGGATGGAACTAAATAAATTAGATCTTACGCCGTACGATGAGATGAGCATGTTGATTAAAGGCGACGAAGGCAGGGGTTTTACGACGCAGTTTAAGTTAGAGCTAAAAAACGCGAAAGGCGAGCGCGCCATTTACACAGTAAAGGGCATCACAAATAAATGGCAGCGGATTATAATCCCCATGGAAAAAATGAGGATGATAGATTCCATCTCCGACTGGTCAAAGATGACCGAACTCGTATTTGTCTTCGACGACTTGAATATTTCGTACAAAGAGGGCACGTTATATGTAGATGAGATTGCTTTTTCTTCTAAGGGCGTAGTCCAATAAAGGGGTGTTAAGATGAACAAGAAAAAGAATTTTGTATTTGGAATAGGCACATTATTAATCGCCCAGTTAATAATTTCAAGTCCCGTTCTATCGCAAGAGGAATCTTACGTTCTGCTGGTGGATGATTTCGACCAAGGAAAAATGTACAACCTTTTAGGCGGTAAAACGCAGGGGGATGAGGAAGTGCCCGGCGGGTGCATTCCCACTTTTACGAAAAAATATAGCGAAACATACGGCAGAAACGGCTGCTCATTGAAGCTCGATTTCGACGTTACGGCAAGGGATAGTTTCTCCTATTATTGGTCGGAATTAAATTCCCAACACACAAGCCTCATCGAGGGCAAGGCAATCAACGTCATCGCCTTGAAGGATTTTAGCGAATACGATTATCTTTCCTTTTGGCTTATGGACCCCAAGGGGGGCGTAGATTTTACCGTTGAGCTGCATCAAGATGTGGATGGTGACAGCGTCTACATTATCGGCAAAGATATAACCGCATCCGTCGGCATATTGAGATACTATGATAAAGGTATGGCTGGTAAGTGGCAGAAGATCGTTATGCCGACCTCGCATTTTAAAGGTATTACAGATTGGCAGAGGATATTAGAACTGGTGCTCGTCTTTAGAAACGGCCACGGCATACTAAAAGGCACGGTTTATATAGATGATATTTTATTCGGTAAAGGATATTCCGAATCGCTTATGGTAGATCCCGCCACATCTGTTGTTGCGCCAAACCGCTTTACTTTTAAAAGCGATGAGCGGAATCTAAAGGACGGCTTCGTTTTTAAGGCGATGAATAACCTTTCGGTCGAAGCGGCGGCGAGGACATCCGAACCTAGGATAGAGTGTGTTAAATTTGAATTTTCAGACGACGCTGGAGAAACCTGGAGGACGGTAGCAAAGGATTATAGTTTAACAGACCAGTTTTACAAAGCCGCCTGGACAACCATAGGGTTGAACGAAATTAAGAAATATTCTATGAGGGCGACAGTCGGAACGATATCTGGCGCAGAATCGCCTATGGAGCCGGCATTTGTAGATTGCAAGATAAGCCGTTAA
>CAZXJX010000063.1:0-4746 GCA_964641235.1 uncultured Planctomycetia bacterium | reverse complement strand
TTAGTGCACAACGGCATCATCGAAAATTGCGACGAGCTTAAAGCGCAATTAAAAAAAGAGGGACATAAATTTCTTTCCGAGACGGACACGGAGGTCTTACCCCATTTGATAGAGAAATATTATAGAGGAAATTTAGAGACGGCAGTGAGACGCGCCCTAAAGGATGCACGGGGCTCATATGCTATCGCGGCGATACACAAGGATGAGCCGGACAAATTGGTCGGGGCGAGGTGCGGCAGCCCTTTAATCGTCGGCGTTGGCAACGGCGAAAATTTTCTGGCGTCTGACTGCCCGGCGATTTTGGATAGGACGAGGAAAGTCATATTTGTCGAAGATTACGAAGTCATAGCCCTAAAAAAAGATTCGGTTAAGGTATTGGATTTAAACGGAAAGGAAGTCACAAAAAAAGCGACGCAAATAGATTGGGATATTTCGCAAGCGGAAAAAGGCGGCTTTGCGCATTTTATGTTGAAGGAGATCTATGAACAGCCGCGAGTGGTCCATGAAATTTTATCGTTGAGGGCAGATGTTAAGAAAGGCCTAATAAAATTAGACGGGATAAAACTTTCACCGAGCGAGTTATCGAAATTTGATAACATCGTTATTTCGGCATGCGGCACTGCCTATCACGCTGGTTTAGTCGGGGAATATTTAATCGAACGGTTTGCGCGGATACCGGTTGAGGTGGACGTCTCGAGCGAATTTAGATATAGAAATCCCATTTTAAATCGCAAGACGTTATTTATTGCGGTAAGCCAGTCGGGAGAGACCGCAGATACGTCAGCGGCTTTAAAGGAAGCCAAGAAAAATGGCGCTAAGGTTATCTCCATTTGCAATGTAGTCGGCTCGACTATCGCAAGGGAGTCGGACGGCGTTATATATACCCATGCGGGACTGGAAATCGGCGTCGCATCGACTAAAGCATATACGGCGCAGATCGCCATATTGATTTTGTTGGCTTTATATTTAGGGAAGATAAAAGGATTTGTCGGGCAAAAAGAGATAAAGAATATCTTGGCCGAATTTGAGATGGTCCCCGAATACATGGACGATATTTTAGATGAGGCGGAAACCATAAAGAAGTGCGCAAAGAAATATTTTAATTTACCGTGTTTTATGTACATCGGACGCGGGGTGAATTTTCCGAACGCGCTTGAAGGCGCCCTTAAATTAAAGGAGATCTCCTATATCCACGCCGAGGGATACGGTGCTGGCGAGATGAAACACGGGCCCATCGCCTTAATAGAAAATAATATGGCAGTCGTCGCTATAGTGCCGCAAGCGCTTACGTATGAGAAGATGATATCTAATATTCAAGAGATACGCGCGCGTAAAGGCAAGGTCATCGCAATCGCAAGCGAAGGCAATTCTTCAATAAAGAAATATGTTAGCACCACCCTATATGTTCCTAAAGTCAACGAATGTTTATCGCCGCTTTTGACGATTATGCCTCTGCAATTGTTGGCGTATCATATCGCGGTCCTGCGCGGACGCGACGTTGACCAGCCGAGGAATTTGGCAAAATCAGTTACGGTTGAATAAATTATGCCACAGGGAATACTCTATGTAGTCGCAACTCCCATCGGTAATTTGAAAGATATAACATTAAGGGCGTTGGATGTTCTAAAGGAAGCAGACCTGATAGCCGCCGAAGATACCCGCCATACAAAAATTTTGACAGGTCGTTACGATATCAAAACTCCACTTACAAGTTATTATGAACATAATAAAATTACAAAAGGCGAATATCTGATTAAATTGCTCAAGGAAGGCAAAGATATAGCGCTTGTCTCGGATGCCGGAACGCCCGGGGTTTCGGATCCGGGGGCGCATATAATAAATTTGGCGATAAGAAACGGAATTGCTGTAGTCGGAATTCCTGGGCCGGCCGCTTTTGTATTAGGGTTAATCCTCTCGGGCATGCCCACGGATAAATTTATCTTTGAAGGGTTTCTGCCGAGTAAATCCGGCGCGCGAAAGAAGAGGCTTTCGCAATTTAAAGATGAGAAGCGCACGGTTATATTCTATGAGTCCTGTCATCGGATTTCGAAGACGTTATATGATATACTTGAAGAAATGGGAGATATCCGGATTTCAATTATGCGCGAACTAACGAAAAAATATGAGGAAATATTGAGAAATAAAGTAAGCGTCCTGATAGAACATTTTAGCAGGACAAAACCAAAAGGGGAATTTTTGGTCGCATTAAATCCCAGGGAGGCTTTAAGTGGCAAAGATTCATCCAGCCGCGATAGTAAGTAAAAAGGCAGAGTTAGACGAAATTGAGATAGGCCCATACGTTATCGTCGAAGATGATGTAAAAATCGGTAAAGGCACTAAGGTTATGGCTCATGCCCATATATCTTCGGGGACTACTATCGGCAGGGACTGCGAAATTCATATGGGCGCCGTGTTAGGGCATATTCCGCAGCATCTGGAATTTAAGGGGGCGAAGAGTTATTTAAAAGTTGGCGATAGAAATATCTTCAGGGAATATTTTAGTGTTCATCGCGGCTTAAAAGAAGGTTCGAGCACGGTTATCGGCAACGATAATTTTTTTATGGGGTTTTCGCACGTGGCGCACGATTGTCAGGTGGGCAACAGCGTAGTTATGTGTAACGGTGCTTTGCTTGCGGGGCATGTTGTAATTGAGGATAGGGTGTTCATCGGCGGCAACGCAGCGATACATCAATTTGTAAAGATAGGCACATTGGCTATGCTCGGTGGACTTACACGAGTTATTAAGGATGTCCCACCTTATATGTTAGTCGAAGGAAATTCTGAGGTTTGCTCGTTGAACGTGGTCGGGTTAAGGCGCTCGAACTTAAGCGAAAGCGCAAAAGCACAGATCAAGCAGGTGTATAAGTTACTTTATCGGTCAAACTTAAATGTTTCGCAGGCATTGGACGCAATACAAAAATTGGGCGATTTGGAGGAAGAGGTAAAGCATATCATCGAATTTATTAAATCGTCGGAACGCGGTATCTGCAAACATAGGAAATGAGATGATGAAGGAATCAAGGATTCTGCAGAGGCGCCAAAAAATATGTATTACCCATAGACATGTTACCTATGTCTATGATATTTACATCCTGTTATAAAATAGTCCTTGACAAATTGGCCTTGCGTGGTAAACTTAAGGTCAAAGAATAACCCTTTTAATCTGGCCCTGTGAGGCCGGAAAAGGAGAAAAAGATGCATCTTAATCCGGTTAAAGTATATATAAGGCCTATCTACACTTAACAGTGTGGGTGGGCTTTTTTATTGCCTTAAGACAGGGGGGTATAAATGGGCCTTCGAGATAAAGCCAAAATAATGGATATGGAGCAAGTGGATAAGACCCTTACGAGAATAGCCCATGAAATCATAGAGAAGAACAAAGATGTCGATGATATAGCCGTCGTCGGAATAAGGACAAGGGGCGCATTTTTAGCAGAGCGGCTTGCGAAAAAAATAAAAGAGATAGGGAAGAAAGAGCCTCGGGTAGGGATATTGGATATCACCTTATACAGGGACGATTTGACGACGATAGCCGAACAACCGGTCGTCCACAAAACAGAGATAGATTTTGATATCCAGGATAAGATAATAATCTTAGTCGACGATGTCTTGTATACCGGGCGCACGATAAGATGCGCGTTGGATGCTTTAATAGACTTTGGCAGGCCTAAGAGCATTCAACTTGTGGTATTGGTAGATAGGGGGCATAGGGAACTTCCGATCAGGGCGGATTACGTGGGGAAGAATATACCTACCTCGCAGAGTGAAATCGTTCAAGTTAAATTAGAGGAAACAGACGGCATCGATGAAGTTATGATTCAGGAAAAGGAGGGTTGATTTGGCGGCTACCTGGGCAAGAAAGGATTTATTGGGGTTAGAGGAATTATCGAGAGAAGAGATAGAGTTAATCCTTGAGACCACGGATTCCTTTAAAGAGATATCGCAACGGCCTATAAAGAAGGTCCCTACGCTTCGCGGCAAGACAGTTGTGCTTTTCTTCTTCGAGCCGTCGACGAGGACGCGCACCTCTTTTGAGTTAGCGGCTAAACGTATGAGCGCAGATTTGGTGAATATTCAGACAAATGCTTCCAGTTTAGTCAAGGGCGAGACATTAAAGGATACGGCGAAAAATATTGAGGCGATGAGAGTCGATATAATCGTTATGCGCCATTCATCCGCAGGCGCACCGCACCTCTTAGCGAAGTCAGTCTCGCCTTCAATTATAAATGCAGGCGACGGTTCTCACGAGCATCCTACGCAGGGACTTTTGGACTTATTTACGATTAAGGAACACAAGAAAAAAATCGCCGGATTGAATGTCTCGATAATCGGCGACATTACACATTCGAGGGTGGCCCGCTCGAATATATGGGGATTGACCAAACTCGGGGCGAACGTCACCGTCTGCGGGCCCGCAACGTTAATTCCGCCCGAGATAGAAAGGTTAGGCGTTAAGGTTACATACGAGGCGAAGGAAGCGATAGAGGGGGCGGATGTAATAAATTTATTAAGGATACAACTCGAACGCCAGAGCCAAAACTTATTCCCCTCGCTAAGGGAATATGCGATGAAATTCGGGTTGGACTCAGAGAAGATGAAATTCGCAAAAAAAGATGTGTTGATAATGCATCCCGGGCCGGTAAATAGAGGAGTGGAGATAACCCCTGAGATTGCGGATGGCCCCTACTCGGTTATATTAGAACAAGTAACAAACGGCATCGCGGTAAGGATGGCTGTTTTGTATTT
>CAZXJX010000062.1:0-6560 GCA_964641235.1 uncultured Planctomycetia bacterium | reverse complement strand
GAACCTTGTAAGGGTCTGTATGTCGTTCTGGAAGGAGAGGTAAAGATTTACAAGATATCGCCGGAAGGGCGCGAATTGATACTTCATATGGTAGCCGAAGGCGAACCTTTTGGAGGAGTGCCTGTATTCCTCGAGAATCCAAGAAACCCTGCCTTCGCCGAATGCGAGAAAAACACAAAGGTATTATTAATCCCAAGACAAAGTTTGCTCGATCTCATATCTAAAGATAGTGAGTTCGCTTTAAAGGTGCTATCCAGTTTCGCCAGCTATTTAAATTACCTTGTAAATTTAATCGAAGATTTATCCCTTAAAGATGTAAACAAACGCCTCGCCAAATATATCTTGGGACTTGTTAAGAAAAAAAGCATAGAGACAAAGAAGGGTATTCAGGTCGAATTAGAAGTAAGCAAAGAGAAGCTCAGCCATCGACTGGGTACCGTAAGAGAGGTAATCTCCCGCGCATTTAGTTACTTACAATCAAAGAGGATAATAAGAATGGAAGGCAAAACCGTCCTAATCCTCGATAGAGAAAAACTAGCCAAACTTTAGTATTCCAGCCTTTAAATTTTTTTCAAAAACGTGACTTAAATCACAGCATTTTATCTGGGTATAATGTATACTTATTGTTGAAAGAAGACAAAAAAGACCTTTTTAGTCCTAATTAGGAGGTGACTTAAAATGAAGGCTAAAGTTGTGTTGGATTTAAGAGGGATGCCGCCGTTTGAAAGACATCCGAAAATTTTTAAGGAATGGGAATCGCTAAAAGTCGGAGAAACCCTTCAGATAATTAACGACCACGACCCAAGGCCGCTTCACTATGAGTACGAAGGCGAATATAAAGGTTCTTACAAATGGGAGGACGTTCAAAAGGGCCCGAAGGACTGGATTGTGAATATAACGAAGACGAAGGCAGCGATAGCCCAAGGCGAGGAACTTAAGAAGAAAGTAGAGGAAGCATTGGCACAGGTCAGACCATACTTACAGGCGGACGGCGGCGATGTCGAGCTGGTAGACGTTGACGAGGTTGCAAAAACAGTCAAAGTGCGTTTAATCGGCGCCTGTTCCGGATGTCCTTCGGCAGGAATGACGTTACAGGCAGGCGTTGAGGAATCCATTAAGAAGGCCGTTCCTGAGATAAAAAGCGTCGAAGCGGTAATGTAAGCGAAAGGGGTGATTTAAAATGGCGGTAAGATTAGACCCAATAGCGGAATTTAGGGAAGACCACAGAAAAGTAAGAGACGGCATATTGGATATCACCGAAGCCTTAAAGAAGCGCGATGTAAAGAAAGCACGTGAGATATTAGGTAAGTTAAATGTGTTAGTCGGTCCGCATTTTAGATACGAGGAGGAACATCTATATCCAGCTTTAAGGAAATTCTTAGGCGAGTACGTCGATCAACTATTGAACGAACACAATAATGTAATCGATACGGCAAAAGCATGTGCTGCTTTATTGAGTAAGGACAACCTCACCGAACAGGAGGCTGAGGATGCGAGGAAAGCGGCACTGGCGCTTTTAGTTCACGTAAGCAACTGCGATGGCCTTGCGATTTTGTCGGAGCGGTTCAATGCTAAAGAATTAGATGAACTCGGTGAAAAGTTCTCCGAATCGAGGAAGGCCGGCGTGGCGCTTCTTGATTGGGCGGATAAGATAAGGAAGAAATAAATCGGCTTAAAGGGCATTATGAAGAAAAATTATATATGTATATTTTTACACAGCGGTTACTACGATAGGATATATCAGGCGCTATCTATTGCGATGATAGCGCAGGCACAAGAGAAAGACGTCCACATATTTTGCAGTTTCGATGCGCTGAAAAAATTTGTTAAAGGCACAGCAATGGAAGTCCCTTCCAAATTTGAGCCAATCTCAAAATTAGTTAAAAAAGCAAAGGAGCTGGGTAAGTTAAAAATCTATGCCTGTGCAGGTTCGATGGCTATTCTAAATATATCGCGCGACGAACTCATCAAAGAAGTGGATAAATCGATGGGACTGACAGCATTTCTTAATTTAGCTTACGAGGCGCAGTTAGTTCTTTATATTTAGGAGGTAGATAATATGGTCAAGGTAAAGAGGATTTATGAAAAACCAAACGAGACAGATGGAGAGCGGATACTCGTCGATAAATTATGGCCGCGGGGGGTCTCTAAGGAAAAAGCGAGGATTTCGGCATGGCTTAAGGATATAGCGCCATCAGATACTTTAAGGAAGTGGTTCGGTCACGATCCCAAAAGATGGAACGAATTTAAGAAGAGGTATAAATACGAATTAAAAGAGGGCATTGGTTTCATATTCCTTCAGTCCCTGGCGATTAAGGCAATGAAAGGCACTGTCACTTTGGTTTTTGCCGCGAAAGACGAAAGGCATAATAATGCAATCGCATTGAAAGAAGCGCTGAAGTTGATAAATTAAGAAGAGGAGGCAAGGGAAATGGAAAAATTAAAAAGTCCGACCGAGGTCCTAAGAGAGGATCACAAGGTGGTACTGGGGAAATTAAACGATTTAGAAAAGGCGATTTCAAAATTAGACGCGCAGGCGGTTGTGATGCTAAAAGAATTGGCGAAGTTTTTGCAGGGCGAAGTAGTAGTTCATTTCGCGAAAGAGGAAGAAGCCCTTTTTCCAGAGATTGAAAAGTTCATTCCTCGCGAGGGCGGGCCTACGGGGATGATGCTGATAGAGCACGAGGACCTTAACAACGCGAAGGCAAGAATGATAGAGGGGATAGAGGGACTAGCAAAAAATTCATCCGATGAAAAATCCGCAAAGTTAGTCCGGGAGAACGGCCGCCATTACATCGATGTTTTGCGCCAGCACATCGATAAGGAAGATAACATGCTCTTTATGATGGCCGAAATGCATTTGGACGGCGAGCAGGTTCAGGCGGTTGCAAAATTATTCGCCGATATAGATAGAAGGTTTCTTACAGGATTAAAGTAGAGGTAGGGAGTGGTCGATATAGAACAACAGATTAGGGATAAACTAAAAGAATTATTTAGCGGTAGGCTTGAGCGTTACTACGGCCATTCCATAAAAGTAGGCGAAGCGATGAAAAGATTAGTTAAAGATAAGAATGTCGACGCCCGGACCCTGATAATAGCTGCATATCTTCACGATGTGGGTTATGCCGCGCCGATAACCATGGACCTTAGATTGGTCGCCGATATATGGAATCCATTTACGAGGCGTAAGGCGCATCAAGAGAAAGGACCTTTAGTTTCTGATAAGATATTGCGCGAGTTAAAGGTTAATGATAAAATAAGAGACAGGATAAATTATTTAATAAGCGTTCATCATCGTGATGACATCGAAGATGAAGATGTAAAACTTCTAATTGCTGCGGATAAAGCATGAGGAAATTGAATTATGGCTGAGAAAATAAAAATTACACCCGATATGACAGTTAAGGATATAAATATAAAATACCCTGCCTGTCAGGAAGTATTCAAAAAATTCGGAATAGGCGGGTGTGGCGGACAATACGGTCCTCCCGAACCGGTCGATTTTTTTGCAAGTGCACATAATGTAAATTTAGATGTTCTAATACATGACCTAGAGGAAGCGGCTTCGGCTGCACCTGGGCAAGCGGTGAAGCCATCTTCACTGACGCAGGAAGAGGTTGACGAAGCACGGCTTAATAAATTATATAAATTATTTATCAAAGCGGCGCTCGTATTTACGCTTACAGGCGGCACTCTTTGGGGTGTAATAGCGCTGACATGGATTGCGGTTACGGCATCATATTCCGCTCCTTATTATGCGCTCACGCAGGCACACGGCCATATGCAGACTTTAGGATGGGTGGGCCTCTTCATCATGGGAGTCGCTTATTATGTAATACCGAAGTTTAAGATGTCTAAATTGCGCGATACAGCTCTCGCTTATTTATCTTTCATTTTGATGACGACAGGGATTACGATGCGCGGCATAGCGCAACCATTGGCATATATAAAAGCATTTAGTTATTTGAATGTATTGTCAGGCGCGCTGGAATTGATTGCGGTCGGATGTTTCGGGTATCTTATGATTCGCACAGCGGCGGAAAGCAAAGAGAGACACGAATTCTTTGAGAAATATTTATTCGCAAGCATCGGATATTTCTTCATATTGATGCTCTGGAATTTTTTTATCGTCATAGATATGTTCGCAAACAACTCTATCGTGATAGGTCAACCTTATAACTCCATATTCCTGCACCTCTTGCTCGTCGGATTTGTCGGGATGATGATACTCGGAGTCTCAATGAGGGTCCTGCCGCACTTTATGGGTTTGAAAGAGCCAAATTCAAGACTAAGTAATATCTCATTTTACCTTTTTAACATAGGCATAATTTTAAATGTCGTTGGTTACCTTATAGAAGATTACCTTTTATCAAGCCATTTGTTATTCCTTTCATATTTGCTCGAATTCCATGGGGCGCTTTTCTTTGTTATCGCGCTTAAAATATTCGCCAAACCACGCACGATACTCAACATCCAAGGCGTTGATAACGCCTATATGCGGTTTATCAAGCTTTCTTATTTTTGGTTTTTTGTTTCGGTCGTTATGATATTTCTTGGTTCATATTATCAGCTTAAGACCCTTAACGAGATTCCGCATTTCTACATCGGCGCATACAGACACGCTTTTACCGTCGGATTTATCACGACGATTATGATGGGCGTTGCGTATAGGGTTTTGCCAGTTTTTAACGGGACAAGCTTATATAGCAATAAGATAATGCGCGCTTCGTTCTTCCTTATTTTATTCGGCAATATCGCGCGCGTAGTGTTCCAACTCGGCACAGGATTTTTCGGTAAACCGGCATTTCTTTTGATGGGCACATCAGGGTATTTTGAATTTACAGCGCTGGCTTTATTCAGCTATAACATTTGGAAGACACTCAATTATTGCGAACCGGCTATCGCCACAAGGGGCGCTACCGAAGCAATCGGTTCCGCCGTATCAGAAACTAGCAAGCTTTACGAAGTATTGACGCAACATCCGGAACTACGCGAAACATTCGTCGGGCTCGGCTTTAAGAAACTTAGCGATCCGAATTTCGTAAAGCTCATCCCTAAATTTGTCACCTTATCTCAGGCTTGCAAAGTCGAAGGCGTTGATTTAAACAAAGTCATAGAGACGTTAAATAATAAATTAAAGGGGTGATGAGGATGGCTTTGATAACAAAAGAGATGAGGATAACAGAAGTGACGAGGAAGTATCCCGATACGTTAAATGTCTTCGGAAATTTCAAAGTAGATTTTTGCTGCGGAGGCGGCCGCACAATTGAAGAAGCCGCTCGAAGCGGCAGTATAGATTTGGATAAACTGCTTGCAGAATTAAACAAAATTGCCGAGAAGAGGTAAAATGGCCGAAAAAGAGAATGCTAACAAGTGTCTGGCTTGCGGCGCTACTTCAAAAGATGTGGTGCTGTTGAAATGCGAGCGAAACGGCGAGGAAGAGCACGTCTGCGTCCATTGCCTGCCGGCGCTTATTCACGGTGCGTAATACTCCATCCATAACTAAACCGCCCGTCTCAAAAGAATATGGCGCGTGGGCTAGCCTTTTGGTTGCATTTATTATAGGCATCGGCATCGCAAGGCGAATTAATTTAGAAGCGCTTATTCTATTTTTAGGCGCTTTATCATTTTTCTTAGCCCGCATTCCAGTTTTAAGCATAGCGCGTTTTGTATCTACCGCTAAAATATCTACCCCAGAATTCACACGTCAGGTGATATGGTTTTTTCTTTACTCATTTACCGGCGTTCTCTCATTCTGCGTCTTGCTTTTTAGATATAATTTATCTGACTTATTTATATTTATCGTATTATCTTTAATCGTTTTTGCATACAACGCATACATTACCTACAACAAAGGAATGAGAGCGAAGGAATCAGGTTTTTCCGGAGTTTTAGGAGTATCATTCCTCTCGTCTTTTGCCTATTACGTCGCAAGCGGCAGGTTCGATAGCGTTGTCGCGACGCTTTGGATTTTGGCATTCCTTCATTTGGCAGGCGGCATATTCTACGTCGAGGCAAGGCTTGGGGTATTTAAATGGCAGGCCTGTCTTATCTTTCATATTATAACCGTTATTATCGTGAGCGTACTTTCAATTTTAAAGTTCATACCGCCCTTGGCCCTCGTTGCCTATTTTCCCGCCTTTATAAAATCCTATAGGGGCGCTGCTCTTGTTCCGGCAAAAAGCGCCGGCATAAGAAAGCTCGGGCGCGTGGAATTCTTCCATTCCATAATCTTCGCTCTTATCATAATAGTTATATATTTAGTCAAATAAAAATCCACTTGACAGCCTCCGGGGAAAATAGTATACTAATTACGAAATAACTAAACTACTTAATTAGCAGAAAATAGGAGGATACAATGATTAAGGATTTTGAGGAAAGGATATTCCAGATGCACGCCGAAGTCTGTAAAAGTATGGCGAATCCCACCCGCTTAAAGATTATGAATTTGTTACGCGAAGGAGAAAAATCAGTTGAAGAGTTAAGAAAGCGGCTAAGGTTGCCTAAAGCAAATCTTTCTCAACACCTCGGCATATTGCGCCAACGCAGGATCGTGACTA
>CAZXJX010000061.1:3357-6757 GCA_964641235.1 uncultured Planctomycetia bacterium | reverse complement strand
GTATGTCCGTGGATTTTTCATAATCGCGTTAATATGGACCCCGCCTTTATGGGCAAAAGCGGTATTTCCCGTAAACGGTTGATTTTCACGTTGCTTCATATTGCTGATTTCAGAGATATATCTCGAGGCCTCGGTAAGTTCTTTCAATTGCGCATCTGTGACGCAATCAACCCCGAGTTTCAATTTCAAGTTCCCGATAATTGAAATCAAGTCGGCGTTTCCGCAACGCTCGCCGTAGCCGTTAAACGTTCCTTGCACATGGTCGCATCCGGCTTGCACGGCAGCAATCGTATTAGAAACCGCCATATCGCTATCGTTGTGGCAATGGACGCCAAGGCCTCCGGATAACTTCGCCCTTACCTCTTTGATAATATTGACGAAATCTGAGGTAATCGTCCCGCCGTTTGTGTCGCATAAGATGATACAATCCGCTCCCGCATCTTTCGCCGCAAACAACGTCCTTAGCGCATATTCGGAATTATCCTTGTAGCCGTCGAAGAAATGTTCCGCATCATAAAAGACCTGTTTTCCCTTCGATTTAAGGTATGCGACCGTTTCGCTAATCATCTTTAAATTTTCATCGAGCGAAACGCGCAACACGTCTTTTACATGAAGGTCCCAACTTTTTCCGAAAACAGTAACCACCTTCGTCCCCGCTTCTAAAAGCGAATGGACATTTAAATCGTTCCACACCTTGGTATTCGCTCTGCGAGTGGAACCAAAAGCAACGACCGTCGAATTCTTGAAATGCGCGCGTTTGGCTTCTTTAAAGAAAGCCATATCCTTAGGGTTCGAGCCGGGCCAGCCTCCCTCAATATAATGGACCCCTAACCGGTCCAACTTCTGTGCGATGCGCATTTTATCGATTACCGAATAAGAGATGCCTTCGGTTTGAGCGCCGTCGCGCAACGTCGTATCGTAAAGTTTTACATCTGCCATTTTCAATTTTTACCTCAAATATAAATTATCTTGCCTTTCTTAACTGAAATTCTTCATGAAGCGCCCTAACGGCCTGTTCGGCATAGCGCTTCTCGATAACGCAAGAAATTTTAATCTCTGATGTAGAAATCATCTCGATATTTATTTTCTTCGACGCCAATGCCTCAAACATCCGGGCCGCAATCCCGGAATGGCTTCTCATTCCTATCCCTACGACGGAGACTTTCGCTATGCTTTCGTCTTTAATCACGTCGCCTGCTCCAACAGCTCGGGCAACTTTCTTAGCTACTTTGATAGTCTTAGATAAATCTTCCTTTAAGACGGTGAAGGATATATCGGTTATTCCGGTTCTGCTTACATTCTGAACTATCATATCGATAACGATATTATTTAAAGCGAGTTCTTTGAATATCCTCGCTGCGATGCCCGGTTTATCGGGGACATCACAGATGGTAACTTTCGCCTCATCCCTCTGTAAAGTAACGCCGCTGACATCTATCTTTTCCATCGCCTTTACCTCCTTAGAAATCATCGTGCCATCCTCATTAGAAAAACTTGAGCGCACGTGCATAGTAACGCCGTATCGCTTAGAATATTCAACCGATCTCGCCTGCAATACCTTAGCGCCTAACGACGCCATCTCGAGCATCTCATCATAACTTAATCGTCCCAATTTTTGCGCATTGGAGACTATCCTCGGGTCGGCGGTATAAACTCCGTCGACATCAGTGTAAATCTCGCAAATTTTAGCGCCTAAGGCCTTCGCAAGCGCAACGGCTGTTAAATCGCTTCCGCCGCGGCCCAAAGTCGTAATCTCTTTGGAAATGCTTATTCCCTGAAACCCCGCAACCACCACAACCCTTCCTTTCTTCAGTTCTTCGCTTATCCTCTCGGTAGAAATCTCCAATATTCGGGCTTTGGTGTGAGAGGTATCGGTTATTATTCCTACCTGCGCGCCCGTGAAGGAAATAGCGGGGACTTTCAATCGCTGAATCGCCATCGCTAATAAAGCGCAAGATACCTGCTCTCCCGTTGAAATAAGCATATCCATTTCCCGCTCGGATGGATCGTTTGTAACCTTATAAGCCAAATCTATTAATTCATCGGTGGTATCTCCCAATGCCGAAACGACAACCACTAGATCGTATCCTTTTTTCTTATACTTCACTACCCGTTTTGCTACATTTTTTATTCTTTCGGGATTCGCTACCGAAGTCCCGCCGTATTTCTGCACAATTAGAGATGCCACCTTTAAATTACTCCTTCTCCTTCATAAAATATTCCATTAATTCGTGTCCGCGCTCAAAAACGAATTTACTGTTTTTTGCGGCCGCTTCGCTATAGTTAAGCACTTCATCGGGCTCTATCCCTTTGCCATAAATTGCAAAAGGAACAGGCTCTGCCGTATGAGTTCTGACTTGAATCGGGGTAACATGGTCGGGCGTAACCAATATCCTAAAATTTTTAAGTTTTTTAAAACGGTTTAGAATTGGCCCTACTACTAACCTATCGAAATTTTCAATAGCGCCTATTTTCGCGCGTAGATCGCCGTTATGCCCGGCTTCGTCAGGCGCCTCAACATGGACGAATACAAAATCTTTTTCCTTCAGGGAATCCAATGCGTATTTCGCCTTTCCTTGATAATTAGTGTCGTAATATCCGGTTGCCCCCGGAACCTTGATAACGGATAAGCCGATGATTTTTCCGATTCCTTTTATTAAATCAACAGCGGAAATCACCGAACCGCTAACTCCGAATTTATCCTTGAACTTCGGCATATCGGTCAGGACACCCTGTCCCCATAGCCAAATCATATTCGCAGGATTCTCGTTTAAATCAATCCTTACGTGATTTACCTCGTGCCCCGATAAAAGCGATTTGGAATCCTCCATCAATCTGACTAAAAATTGAGCGCCGTCACCTTTAGGTAAATGGTCCTTTATCTTCCACCCTATAATATCGTGAGGCGGAATGCAATTTGTCTTAAGCAATGCTTCTTTCAATTGCTTATCGGAAACGACCATCAGATGACGATAGCTTACTCCCGGGTAAAATTTTATCTTCTCCGAGCCAAATTTCTCATCTAAATACTTGATTAGGGTCGTCGCTTCTTTTGAGGTTATATGACCGGCGGAATAATCTATCAGCTTCTCCTCGTCGGCCGTAATCAGATTGCATCTAAAAGCGATGTCGTCAGGACCTAATTCAATTCCCATATTGGCTGCTTCCAACGGCCCTCTGCCGGAATAATATTTTGCGGGATCATACCCTAAAATGGAGAGATTCGCTACATCGGAAGCGGGCGAAAAACCCGATGGTATAGTCTGAACTAAGCCGACCTTTCCGTTCTTCGCGATATAATTCATATTTGGAATCTTGGCGACTTCTAAGGGCGTTTTTCCGCCCAGTTCTTTGATTGGATAATCGGCCATTCCGTCGCCGATTAAAACGATGTACTTCA
>CAZXJX010000061.1:0-3257 GCA_964641235.1 uncultured Planctomycetia bacterium | reverse complement strand
AGTTCTTTGATTGGATAATCGGCCATTCCGTCGCCGATTAAAACGATGTACTTCACCCCGCACCTTCTTCTTTATTCAAAGTTTATATTCCCCGACCATCCTACTAACTGAAATTATGAATTTTAGAAGGTGCGGGGTTCATATTCCGATTGCCCTCAAAACAGAATTTAAGTTAGCGCTAATTACCTTCGGCTTGTGCAAAGACAAAATTGCTCTATCCGGGTCTTTAAGCCCGTGACCGGTTAAAATGCAAACGATTTTAACTTTCGGATTTCGGATTTCCGATTTCTGATTTCTTCGAAAATATCCTTTACGCACAAGTTTTAATAAACCGGCAACAGATGCCGCCGAAGCAGGCTCAACAAACAACCCCTCTACGCTCGCTAAATATTTATACACATCTAAGATTTCTCTGTCCGACACCATATCGATTAAACCGTCGGATTCATCGCGGGCTTCCTCGGCCTTCCTCCAGCTCGCAGGGTTTCCTATTCTAATCGCGGTAGCGATAGTCTTCGGATTTTTAATCACCCTGCCCTTTACGATCGGCGCCGCCCCTTCAGCCTGAAATCCCATCATCCTTGGCAAGTTTTTGATTTTGCCTTTTGATTTATACTGTTTATATCCTTTCCAATAGGCGGTAATATTGCCCGCGTTTCCGACGGGGATAAAATGGTAATCGGGATTGCCGTTTAGAGAGTCGCATATTTCAAACGCCCCTGTCTTTTGTCCTTCTAGCCTAAACGGATTTACCGAATTCACAAGAGTTATCGGATAAGCCCTCGCTATCTCTTTGACCAAATTCAACGCTTCGTCGAAATTGCCGTTTATCGCCAATACCTGCGCTCCGTGTATCAGGGCCTGCGCAAGTTTACCTAACGCAATTGCGCCCTTCGGGATTAATACGATGCATTTAATATTTGCCTTTGCCGCATAGGCGGCAGCAGATGCGGAGGTATTTCCGGTTGAGGCGCATATTACCGCCTCCGATTTTTCTTCAATCGCTTTAGATACGGCGACGGTCATGCCCCTATCCTTGAAAGAACCGGTCGGATTTATCCCTTCATATTTCAGATACACTTCATATCCGTCGCCTAATTTTTTGCTTAATTTTTCCGAGTAAAGTAACGGCGTGTTCCCTTCCTTTAAAGTCACGACGGGAGTTCTATCGGTAATCGGAAGAAAATCTTTGTATCTATCGATAACGCCGTTGTAATTCATGCTCATCTTTCGACTCGTATTGCTATAGTTTTGCGCCTAATCGCGGGAAGCTTGTCTATTTCTTCTAGCGCCTGTCGCATATTCTTCTCTTTGGCCTCGTGGGTCATCATAACGACCGGCACTATCTTCGCCTTCTTTCTCTCCTTCTGCGCCACGCTTGCTATCGAAATCTTATGGCGCCCTAAAATGCCGGAGACCTTAGCGAGGACGCCCGGCTTATCGATACAGGAGATCCTGATATAATAACGTGCCTCGATCTCATCTATCTTTCTTATCTTCTTAATGGCCTTGTTCTTTATGTAAATCGGAACCCTTCCGACAGCATTGAACTTTAAATTGCGCGCCAAATCGACGATATCGCTTACGACGGAGCTCGCTGCGGGATTTTGCCCGGCTCCTCTGCCATAAAATAAAGTGCCGCCGACCATATCACCGTGGATATAAATCGCATTATAAACTCCGCCGACGCTCGATAACAGGTGCTCTTTGGAAAGCAAGGTCGGATGTACCCTTACTTCAAGTTCGCCGTCGACATTTTTGACAATCGCGAGCAATTTTATGGAGTAGCCGAACTCTTCGGCATACCTAATGTCGTTTTGTGAAATATCCAAAATCCCCTCGACGTAAATATCTCTCAAATTTACCGCTTTGCCGAAACCGAGTAAAGTCAAAATTGCCAATTTATGCGCGGAATCGATTCCCTCGATATCCAACGACGGATTTCGTTCGGCATATCCTTTTCGTTTCGCCTCGGAAAGCGCGTCGGAAAAACTTATATTTTCGTCAGCCATAGCCGATAATATATAATTTGAAGTTCCGTTGACGATTCCGAGCAGAGTGTCTATCTCGTTTGAGACTAAGCCCTCGCGTAAAGCCTTGATTATAGGGATGCCGCCTCCGACCGATGCCTCAAAGAATATGTCGACACCGGCTTTTTGTGCGGCCTCGAAAATTTCTTCCCCTTCTTGCGCTAATAATGCCTTATTCGCAGTAACCACATGCTGGCCGCTTTTAACCGCTTTTAATATAAATTCCTTGGCAGGATGAATCCCTCCGATTAATTCCACGACGATATCGATTTCGGGATTTCCTAAAATTTTATTCGCATCGCCGGTTAACAATTTTTTGTCCACTGCGATATGTCTTTTTCTTCTGAAATCCTTATCGCAAATTGCTTTTATAACCAATCGCGCGCCCACATTTCGCTCCAACTGGGCAGACTTCTCCTTAAGCGCTTTCACCACTCCAACGCCAACGATCCCGAATCCTATCAAGCCGATATTAATCTTTTCCATCGTTTTTCTTTTCCCCAAAAATCCCAATGTTTAGATTGGTCGGGGCGAGCGGACTTGAACCGCTGACCACCTGAACCCCATTCAGGTGCTCTACCAAACTGAGCCACGCCCCGAACGAATTCTCTCCGTTCTTATAGAATGCATCTTAACTAATTTCCGCCTTCTTCTCCCTCGTCATTAAATCGTAAACCGCCTGTTTAGGATTCTTACCCTCGTAGATTACAGAATATACTTGTTGCGCAATCGGCATTTCAACATTATATTTTTTGCTAAGTTCGTAACAAGATTTAGCGGTGCCGACGCCCTCCACTACCATCTCCGTGCTTTTTAAAACCTCGCCGGATTTTTTTCCTTTTCCGACCTCTTCGCCAAACCATCTGTTTCTACCATGAGGGCTGACGCACGTCGTAATTAAATCACCGAGACCGCTGATGCCGAAAAAGGTCTCTTGTCTTGCGCCCATCTTAGCCCCTAAACGGGCCATTTCGACAATTCCTCGCACCAATAAAGCTGATTTCGCATTTATGCCTAGCCCCAAGCCATCGGATATTCCTGCAGCGATGGCGATTACGTTCTTTAAAGAACCGCCGAGTTCAACTCCAATAATATCTGTGTTCGTGTAAATTCTAAAATTGTCGGACATAAATAAATCTTGTATTTCCCTTGCTATGCCTTCCTCATTAGAGGCGGCTACAACAGTTGTAGGAAATCCCCTTGCCACTTCGTAAGATATAGTCGGGC
>CAZXJX010000060.1:0-6782 GCA_964641235.1 uncultured Planctomycetia bacterium | reverse complement strand
CCGAGGCGCATCCGAATTTAAAAGAGGTTGAATTTAAGAAGGACGTCAAAGTGACGAGCGGCAAACCGCAGACCGTCATAACCTGTGAAGGCCCAATGGAGGTAAATTACGGGAATAACTTTGCAATCTTTAATAATGAGGTGAAAGTCGAGGATGAACGCGGACAGTTATATTGCGATAAAGCGACCGCATATTATGATTCGAAGACGCGGCAGATAACCAAAGTTGTCGCTAACGGGAACGTGAAGATAGTGCGCGGCGGAAACTGGACATTTAGCAACGAAGCGGTATATCTGGCGAAAGAGGAGAAAGTTATTTTGACGGGTTCCCCGAAAGTTATGATTTATCCCGACGAAGGCAAGGGCATAGAGAAGGTTTTTTAGAATGCATCTGCTTGAGACGAAGGGTCTAAAAAAATCTTATAACGGAAGGCGCGTAGTCGATGAGGTGGAAATTTCCGTCAAACGCGGCGAGATAGTCGGCCTGTTAGGCCCGAACGGCGCCGGAAAGACCACGACGTTTTATATGATCGTAGGCCTGATCGAGCCGGAAAACGGCGAAATTGTTTTTGATAACCGCGATATTACTAAACTGCCGATGCACAAGCGCGCCCGATGCGGAATCGGATATCTTTCGCAGGAACCGTCGATATTCAGGAAACTCACCGTAGAAGAAAATATATTGGCTATCTTGGAGACGCTTGGAATTTCAAAAAAGGAACGCAAGAAAAGACTTGAGATGCTGTTGGGAGAATTGAGGATTTCGCACCTCGCCAAGAACTACGCGTACACTTTATCCGGCGGAGAGCGAAGGCGGCTTGAGATTACGCGCGCTTTGGTTACGGACCCCTTATTTATTTTGCTGGACGAGCCGTTTTCGGGAATAGACCCGATTGCCGTCGCCGAATGTCAGGAGATAATCTGCGACTTGAAGGAAAAGGACTTAGGGATTCTACTGACCGACCATAATGTGCGGGAGACGCTATCCATTACGGACAGGTCTTATATAATGGCAGACGGAAAAGTTTTGATATCGGGCACCGCGGAAGAATTGATATCGGACCAACAGGCGCGGCAGATATATTTGGGCGAAAAATTCAGGATGTAGAAAGGGAACGTCCCCATTAACACATTAACCATTAACAAAATGAAAATAAAGATCAAGGAACTTGCGGGTTCGCGTCGGGTCTTTGAAATTGAGATTCCAACTGAAGCGATAGTCGAAAAATACGAAGAGGTTTACGGCGAGATACAAAGGCAAGCGCAAATCCCCGGCTTTAGGGTAGGGAAAGCCCCTCGCTATTTGGTCGAAAGACACCATAAGGATAGGGCAGATAAAGAAGTACAACAACGCCTGATAGCGGATTATTTTATGAAAGTGATAAAAGATTCGGACTTGAATACGATCGGCTCGCCCGTAATTTCGGACGTGATATTTGAATCGGGAAAACCCCTCACGTTCAAAGCGGAGGTAAACGTGAAACCGGAAGTTAAGTTGAAATCATATAAAGGCCTTAGGATAAAAAAGGAGAAGGTAAATATTTCAACGGAGGAGGTCGATAAAGTAGTGGAGGAATTACAAGAGAGGAATGCACAACTTAAGGACGTTAAGGCAAGGCCCGCAACGGACGGCGACTGGTGCCTTTGCGATGTGGAAATATCCGTCGAAGGCAAGCCCGGCGAGAAGAACGAAGGGGTATGGTTTCCGCTCAATCCAAAATCTACCAAGCCGGAATTTTTAGCCCAGCTTACGGGCGCTGTTCCGGGCGATACGAAAACCGTCAAGACAATTTTACCCGCGAATTATCCACGCGCCGAGCAGGCGGGAAAGGAAGCGACCTTCATTATCACCGTAAATCAGGTCAAGGAGAAACTTATGCCGACGATAGACGATGAATTCGCAAAAGAGTTAGGCGGATTTAAGTCGTTGCTGGACCTTCGCGGACATATTCGGGAGGAATTGACCAAGGTAAAGGAACAGGAAGTAAAATTTCAAATGGAGGAAGATATAATAAGCCAGCTCGTTAAATCAACGAATTTCGAAGCGCCCGCCGTAATGGTCGATTCGGAGATGGACCGCTTATTAAAAGACGCGCGCGCTCGGCTTCTGTATATGGGATATAAAAAAGAAGATGTAGAAAAGCAGGAACCGGCGATGAAGGAAAAATTAAAAGAGGAAGCGGTTAAAAGGATAAAGGGCTTTTTCATACTGGAGAAAGTTGCCGAGGCCGAGGGCATTAAGGCGGCGGAAGAGGATATGAACAAACGCATTGAATTATTGGCTTCTCGTTCGAAGCGAAGCGTGGAAGATATGAAGTCTCATCTTGCCAAAGATGATTTATTGGAAGACGTTAAAGTCGATATAGTGCAGGACAAGGCGCTGGAATTTTTGATTATGAACGCGAATATAAACGAAGAATAACTTATTGAAACCACAAGATTGCACGAGATTAGCACAAGAAAAATAAAAATCTGGTGAAAATCTTGTGTTAATCTGTGGTTAAAACAAGGAGGTTGGATATGAGCGATAGAGAACGCGCGCAGACGTTGGTCCCGATTGTAGTCGAGCAGACCGGCCGCGGAGAGCGGGCATATGATATTTATTCGAGGTTATTGAAAGATAGGATTGTTTTTGTAGGGACGGTTGTCGATGATATAGTTTCAAATTTAGTGATAGCGCAGATGTTATTTTTGCAGATGGAAGACCCCGATAAAGATATAAACGTATATGTAAATTCCCCGGGCGGTATTGTTACCGCCGGCTTAGCGATTTACGATACGATGCAATTTGTCAAACCAGATATTTGCACATATTGCGTCGGACAGGCCACTTCGATGGGAGCTTTGTTATTGGCAGCGGGAACCAAGGGAAAGAGATATGCGCTGCCACATGCGAGGATAATGATTCATCAGCCGTGGGGCGGAGTTCAAGGCGCCGCAGCCGATATAAGCATTCAGGCGAAGGAGATTTTAAGGTTGCGCGATAAAATTAACGAGATACTCGCAAAACATACGGGCCAGTCGTTGGATAAGATTCAGAAAGATACGGATAGGGATTATTTTATGAGCGCCGAAGAAGCAAAGGAATACGGCATTATCGATGAGGTAATCATAGGCAAGAAAAAGTAAGATGCAAAATAAGGGAAATCACATAAAAAATTCGTTACCGCTCGTTCCGTTGAGGGACATCGTTGTCTTTCCGCATATGGTCGTGCCGCTTCTCGTTGGAAGACAGAGGTCTATACGCGCATTAGAGGAAGCGAATGAAAAAGACAAGGCGATATTGCTCTGCGCTCAAAAGTCGGTGAAGGTCGAAGACCCTACGGCGGATGATATACATCATATCGGAACCGTTGCACAGATAATTCAGTCCCTTAAATTGCCGGACGGCTCATATAAATTGTTGGTCGAGGGATTATACCGCGTAAAGATAAAAAAATTCCTCCCCGTTAAAGAATACCTCCGCGTCGAAGTGGAATATATTTCAACCGATGTCGAGAAGACGGTAGAGGTCGAAGCGCTTATGCGCTCGCTTATAAATCAATTCGAGGAATACGCGAAATTGAATACGCGCGTTCCGACCGATGCGTTTGCGACGATAGTGAACATTGATAATCCCGACCAGTTAGCTGATGCGGTGGCATCATATCTTGGCTTAAGGGTCTCGGAGAGGCAGTCAATTCTGGAAATCGTAAATCCGGTTGAGAGGATAAAGCGTCTTACTCAGGTCTTAAATTCCGAAATAGGAATCCTCCAGGTCGAGAAGAAGATAACCTCAAGCGTAAGGAAACAGATAGAGAAGGCGCAGAAGGAATATTTTCTTCAAGAGCAATTGAAGGCGATTGAGAAAGAACTTGGCCAAAAGGACGAACACA
Source organism: uncultured Planctomycetia bacterium (assembly GCA_964641235.1). Classification (GTDB taxonomy): domain Bacteria; phylum Omnitrophota; class Gorgyraeia; order Pluralincolimonadales; family CAZUZR01; genus CAZXJX01. Next base: position 2,908 of record CAZXJX010000060.1, on the reverse strand, counting down.
AAAGCGAAATAGACGAACTAAAAGATAAGATCAAACAGGCCAAGATGACTAAGGAGGCAGAGGAGGTAGCGTTAAGGGAACTCGATAAACTTGCAAGGATGTATCCTGCTTCTCCCGAAGCGACGGTCTCTAGAAATTATATAGATTGGTTGGTAGCGCTTCCGTGGTCGATAAAGACAGAGGATAACCTCGATATAAAAAATGCAGAGAATATTCTAAACGAAGACCATTACGGATTGGAAAAGCCGAAAGAGAGAATACTTGAATATTTAGCGGTTCGAAAACTTGTAAAATCTATGAAGGGGCAGATTCTCTGTTTTGTGGGGCCGCCGGGCGTAGGCAAGACCTCACTTGCTAAGTCTGTCGCGCGCGCCCTAGGAAGGAATTTCGTTCGCGTATCGTTAGGCGGAGTCCGCGATGAAGCGGAAGTTCGCGGCCACAGAAGGACTTACATCGGTTCGCTTCCGGGGCGAATCATTCAATCCATAAGAAAGGCGAAATCAAAGAATCCCGTCTTCCTGATGGACGAAGTCGACAAGATGGCGATGGATTTTAGAGGCGACCCTGCGGCGGCATTATTGGAAGTTTTAGACCCGGAGCAGAATTCCACGTTTTCCGACCACTATCTTGAGGTCGAATTCGATTTGGCCGACGTTATGTTTATTACGACCGCGAATTTTCAGGATAATATTCCGCTTCCGCTTCAGGACAGGATGGAGATAATTAAATTGCCCGGTTATACCGAGTATGAAAAATTAAAGATCGCGCGCGGATTTTTGATGCCTAAACAGATAAAGGCAAACGGGCTTAAAGAAGAAAATATAACTTTTTCCGACGAGGCGATATCAAAGATAATCCGGCGATATACGAGGGAGGCAGGGGTCAGAAGTCTGGAGCGCGAAATCGCGCGCGCGTGCCGGAAGATTGCTAAAGAAGTTGTTGAAAGAGGAAAAGATTTCAAGCTCAAAGTGACGGCCGCAGGCGTTCAGAAATATTTAGGGGCGCTGCAATTTAACGAGCCGAAGATAGAGGAGGAAAATGAAGTCGGAGTTGCGACCGGCTTGGCTTGGACGGAAGCGGGTGGTGATATCATTTCCATTGAATCAACGCTTATGAGTGGAAAAGGTAAATTGACCTTAACCGGAAAATTGGGCGAGGTTATGCAGGAATCTGCGCAGGCGGCGTTGAGTTTTATCCGTTCGCGAGCGAGCGAATTCGGCATAGACGATAATTTTTATAAGAAGATAGACATACACATCCATATCCCTGAAGGCGCGATTCCGAAAGACTGGCCGTCGGCGGGCATTATGATGGCGACTGCCCTTGTCTCGAGTTTGACAAAAACGCCGGTTAAAAAAGATGTGGCGATGACGGGCGAGATTACCTTGCGCGGAAAAGTTTTGGCCGTTGGCGGGCTAAAATCAAAGATTTTAGCGGCGCATAGAGTCGGCATAAAGACGGTCATCATCCCGAAGGAAAATGAAAAAGATTTGACCGAGATACCAAAAAATATTTTGCGCGAGATAAAAATTATTATGGTTGAAAATATGGATAAGGTTTTGGAAATTGCGCTGGAAAAAACCCGCAGGACAAAGACGAAGTTAAAGAAAAAAATTTACAGGCCGACGATTTATCCGCACATTCCGATTCAGTCCTAAAACTCAAGGAGGAGGCAGATGAAAAAAAGTTACCTTATGACGCCGGGGCCGACACCTGTCCCGCCCGAGGCATTGCTTTCTATGGCGAAACCAATCATCCATCACAGGACGCCTGAGTTTATGGAGATATTTAAGGAAGTATGCGCTGATTTAAGATATATTTTCCAGACGCAGTCAGATGTTCTTGTCTTTACCTCATCAGGCACAGGAGCAATGGAAGCGGCGGTCGCAAATTTGCTTTCGCCGGGCGACAAAGCAATAACCGTTCAGGGCGGAAAATTCGGCGAGAGATGGACTGAACTCTGCAAAGCGTATAGAGTTGATGCAATTGCTATTGATGTGGAATGGGGCAAAGCGGTCGAAGTCAAGGTTATCGAGGAAAAGTTAAAGAAAGATAACGATATCAAAGCCGTCTTTACGACTTTATGCGAGACCTCAACGGGCGTTCTGACGGATATAAAAGCGATTGCCGAGATGATGAAAAAATATAACGCGGTCCTGGTCGTGGACGCGATATCAGGCTTGGGCGCCGAAGAGATAAAGACGGATGAATGGGCGGTTGACTGCGTTGTTTCCGGTTCACAGAAAGGTCTGATGATACCGCCCGGGCTTGCATTCGTCAGCTTGAGCAAAAAGGCGTGGGCTTGTGTTGAGAGTTCAAAATCACCGAAATATTATTTCGATTTTAAAGCGACTAGAAAAGCGCTTGAGAAGACCGATACTCCTTTTACCCCTGCGATTACTTTAGTGATTGCGTTGCGTGAGACGTTGCGGATGATGAAGGCAGAAGGTCTGGATGTGATTTTTGCAAGGCATAGGAAACTTGCGCTTGCAACACGCGCCGCGATGGAAGCGATGGACCTTGAATTATTTGCGCCGACTACGCCTTCGAACGGCGTAACGGCAGTAAAAGTTCCCGACGGAATCGACGGGGAAAAATTAGTAAAGTTAATGAGAGATAAATACGGCGTCGGTATTGCCGGCGGACAGGCGGAATTGAAAGGCAAGGTATTCCGCATTGCGCATATGGGATTTATCACCGAAACAGATATTTTGACGACGATATCTGTTTTAGGTATGGCGCTGGCTGAGATGGGTTATAGAGGTAAACCGGGCGTCGGCGTAGAGGCCGCCGAAGAAATTTTACTCGAAGGCCGTGACCGCGCACCTATAAAGCCGTAATTTTTAATAATTGAGGAGATCACGAAAATGTACAAGGTGCTCGTGAGTGATGCGTTGTCGGAAGAGGG